>NZ_KB291185.1:37755-50292 GCF_000318255.2 Capnocytophaga sp. oral taxon 380 str. F0488 | reverse complement strand
GGGAAATTAGAGAATTAGAAAATTTGGAAATTAGCAAATTTGTTAATTTGCTAATTATTCTTACCTTTGCCCAAAATATGCAACAAAAAAGATGAACAAACTAAATAGGATACTGTTGCTTTTCGCTCTTCACTTTTCGCTCTTTACTTTTGCTCAAGAGAATAACGATGATGGAATGATAAGCACCCCACAAACGGCTACTGCTACCGATACGGAGGCAGACCTGCACTACCTCGAAGACCAATTTTACTTTGGTCTTACTTATGACTATTTGGCTGGTAAAGCAAATAACGTGGTGCAACACAACCTTTCAAGGGGGATTCACGTAGGTTTTATTCGCGACCTGCCTATGAACAAAGCGCGTAATATAGGCTTTGGGGTGGGCATAGGCTATGCTTACGATTTGGTGTACAACAATATGGTGGCTAACAAAACGGTTTCGGGCGTGAGCTATGAGATAGTAGAACGTTTCAGCGACCGGAACATCACTCGTAATTTCTTCGAGACGCATTCGGTAGAAATACCCGTAGAGTTTCGCTTTCGCACCTCTACCCCTTACAGTCATAAGTTTTGGCGCGTGTATACAGGAGCGCGTTTTGCCTATATCTTCAACAGTAGAAGTTTGTACACTGCCGATGGTGTTTCGATAGCTTTCCAGAACTCCGATATAGCTCATACGTTTCAGGTAAAGCCTTTTATTGCCTTTGGGTATAACGCCTTGAACTTCTATGTGCAGTACAATCTTACCCCTTTGCTGAAAGACGCTAAAACTACTGATGGCACGAGCCTCAAATCGAATGTGTTACAATTAGGATTACTTTTTTATATTTTATAATGGACGACCTAATTACACGTTGGCGACTCATCTTGGGTCAGGATTTGAATGCTTTGGGTGAGGTATCGCTCAATGAGCAACAATCGCTGATGGACGCCACGCTGGCTGCCCTCTACGACGATACCGAAGGCAACGGTAATAATGGAGGCAAACGCTCGGCAGGCTTAGGCAGTTCGTCACCCAACTTAGCTAAGTGGCTCACCGATGTGCGCTCGTTCTTTCCTCCCGATGTGGTAAGTGTGATTCAAAGCGATGCCATTGAGCGCAAAGGACTCACCAAACTACTATTTGAACCTGAAACCCTTAAAAACGTAAAGCCCGATATCTCTATGGTGGGCACTTTGATGGCACTCAAAGGGCAAATACCTGCCAAATCTAAAAATACCGCACGCGAATTGGTGAAAGAGGTAGTTGATGAGATTATGAAGCGTATGGAGCAAGACCTACGCCGCGCTGTTACCGGTGCGCTCAACAAAAAAGCGCATACGCCTATTGCCAACTTCTCGTCGACCGACTGGAAGCGCACAATTCAGCGCAACCTCAAGAACTACGATACCGCTACCAAGCGACTTATTCCTGAAAAGTTCTATTTTTTTGAACGCACCCAGCGCCAAAAGAGCTGGACAGTGATTTTGGACATCGACCAGAGTGGTTCGATGTGTGATTCGATTATATATTCGTCAGTAATGGGGTCTATCTTTGCGAGTATGCCAGCCCTTGATACGCACGTGGTAGTGTTTGATACAGAAGTAACCGACCTTACGGAAGTCTGTCGTGAAGACCCTGTGGATATGCTTTTTGGGGTACAGTTAGGAGGAGGGACAGATATTAATAAATCGGTGGCGTATTGCCAAACACTTATTGAGAATCCGCGCAAAACGATGTTTATTCTTATTTCTGACCTTTATGAAGGAGGTGTACGCGCTGGACTCTTGCGTCGCCTAAACGAGATGCACCAAGAAGGTGTAAAGGTATTGGTGCTCTTAGCCCTTTCTGACGGCGGTCGTCCTGATTACGATGAGAAACTTGGTAAAGAAATCAGCAAACTCGGCATCGCCTGCTTTGCCTGTACTCCTGACCGCCTTCCCGAACTCGTAGAGAACGCCCTCAAAGGGAATGACCTAAAGAAATTTGAGAGAGCAAGTCGCACAGATAAGGAAGTGTAATAGCACTTTTGTGCTACCTATGAACTAAAAGAAGACCCTAAACAGAGTACTACGGGTGTTTTTAAAGGAAAGCTATTCGTTAAATGGTATGTAGATAACAAAAACCGATTTTTGTATGACTATATAGATGACGATTTAGACGGTGGAGCTGTCGAATTTATGCCTACTGAAAAATATTACGAATATGGTTAGAAAAACTATACTCCTTAAACTTAACACAAATCAAGATTGAGATTGACTTATTAAGGGCGAATTGCAATTCGCCCCTACAGATTGGAGATAAAAGATTGATTATAAAAATAGGAGAAGATAAAGAAATACAGAGGGATAAAACTGAAATAAATACAACTTTTTACTATTCACTTTTAACATTTAACTCAATGAAAAAACATTCAAAAGTTTGGAACGAAACTAAAACACACGACGCTTGGTCGATATTTAAAATAATGGGAGAATTTGTACACGGCTATGAGCAGATGAGCTCCATAGGGCCTTGTGTATGTATTTTTGGTTCGGCACGTATTAAGCCTGAAACACCTTATTACGAACTCACTGTGCGTATTGCCCAAAAGATAGTAGATGAGGGCTTCGGTATTATAACCGGCGGTGGGCCTGGTATTATGGAGGCGGGCAACAAAGGTGCGCACCTGAACAAAGGTGTATCGGCAGGACTGAATATTGATTTGCCTTTCGAGCAGACGAATAACTCTTATATCGACCACGATAAGAATATCAAATTCAACTACTTCTTTGCGCGTAAGGTGATGTTTGTAAAGTATTCTAAGGCATTTGTAGCAATGCCTGGGGGCTTTGGTACCCTCGATGAACTCTTCGAGACCCTCACTCTCGTACAAACTTATAAAATAGACAAAATTCCTATTATTTTAGTTGGTACAGATTATTGGAGCGGACTTGTAGACTGGATAAAGAAGATATTATTAGAGAAATTTAATAATATTAGTGCTGAGGATTTGGATTTGTTTCACTTAGTAGATACTGAAGACGAAGTGATTAAAGTCATTGAAGATTTCTACAACAACAAACAACAGTTAAAACCAAATTTTTAGAAAATATTCCCTATATTTGCACTTTAAAAACAGTGACTATGAAGAAGTTTATCTCTTTATTACTTTTTAGCTTTTACTTGTTACCTGTTACTTTAACGGCACAACAAGGCGGTATGTGGATTCCTTCGCTTTTGGAAGGTATGAACGCCAGAGAAATGAAGTCCTTAGGTATGAAAATGTCGGTGAGTGATATTTATAGCGTCAATAAGTCGAGCTTGAAAGACGCCGTGCCTCATTTCAATGGAGGCTGTACTGCCGAAATGATTTCGGATAAAGGGCTACTGCTCACTAATCACCATTGTGGCTACGGACAGATACAGGCGCATTCCTCAGTGCAAAACGATTATCTTACCGATGGTTTTTGGGCTAAAAATCTATCGGAAGAGTTGCCTAACAAGAATTTAGAAGTTACTTTTATTGTACGTATTGAAGATGTTACCCAAAAAGTACTTGCCGATACTCAAAACCTAAGTAGTGAGAGCGTTCGCGCCTCTCAGATAGAACGCAATATTGCCTCTTTGGTGAAAAACTCGCCTAAAGAAGCGTGGCAAGAGAATCGGGTTCGTGCTTTCTACGAGGGCAATCAGTATATCCTTTTTGTAGTAGAAACTTTTAAAGATGTGCGTTTAGTAGGTGCACCGCCTTCGGCTATAGGCAAATTTGGTTCGGATACCGATAATTGGGTATGGCCTCGCCATACGGGGGACTTCTCGCTTTTCCGTGTATACGCCGATAAAAACAACCGTCCCGCAACCTACTCCAAAGACAACGTGCCCTATCGCCCCAAACACTTCTTTCCTATCTCGTTAAAAGGGGTGAAAGCGGGCGATTTTACAATGGTCTTCGGTTATCCAGGTCGTACTGAAGAATATTTACCTGCTGTAGCAGTGGAACAAATTGTGAATGTACTGAATCCTGCTAAGATAGGCATTCGCGATGTGGTGCTCAAAGTGCAAGACGGCTTTATGCGCAACAGCAACGAAATAAAAATAAAATACGCCTCTAAATACGCCAGCGTTGCCAACTATTGGAAAAAGTGGATAGGAGAAACACAAGGTTTGAAAAAATCGGATGCGGTAGCTATCAAACGCGCTCAAGAACAGAAATTTCAAAAAGAGATAGAAAAAGCAGGTAAAACTGCTGAATATGGTTATATTTTACCTCAGTTTACTGAGAAATATGCTCAAATACAAGACTATGCTTTGGCAGTAGACCTCTTTTCGGAGTTGGTACAGCGCAATATCGACTTGCTGGCAAATGGCTATAAAATCCTTCAACTGCAAAATGCGCTGCACGAGAAAGGAACACAATCGTTCAACGACCGCAAGAAGAACCTTTTAAACAACTTTGAAACGGTATTTAAAAACTACGATGTGAATGTAGATAAAGCCGTATTTGAAAAAGCGGTAGTGTATTATGCTCAGGCGATGCCTAAAACCCTACTCTCGCCTAACTTACAGCAGTTTGAGATACACACACTGGCTGACAAACTCTATAAAGAGTCGTTTTTGGCTTCTAAAACCGAAATGGAAAAAGTACTCAACTTACCCGATGAAGCTTTTGAAAGGCGCCTCAAAAATGACATAGGCGTACAATTTGTACAGCAAATTGTCGCTCATTTCTACGGAGCTGTAGTGCCTACTTACCGACAGTTGGACAGCGAGATTACCGCCTTACAACGTACTTATATGAAGGCTATCTTGGAGTTCTCGAAACCTCAAGACCGCATTTTTCCTGATGCCAATAGCACTTTGCGCGTTACTTATGGCAAGGTAGCGGGTTACTCACCTTCGGATGCTGTAACCTATGATTATATGACTTATTTAGACGGTGTAATGGAGAAATACGTGCCTAACGACTACGAATTTAATGTGCCCGCCAAACTGCGCGAGCTCTATGAGAAAAAAGACTATGGTATTTACGGCAAAAACGGCAAGATGCCTGTGTGTTTTATAGCAACCAATCACACCACGGGAGGCAACTCAGGCAGTCCTGCGATAGACGCACAAGGTAACCTTATCGGTCTCAATTTCGACCGCGTGTGGGAAGGTACAATGAGCGATATCCACTATGACCCTAAAATATGTCGTAATATTATGGTAGATATTCGCTATGTGCTGTTTATCATTGATAAATACGCCGGAGCAGGGTATTTGCTAAATGAGATGAAGATAGTGAAATAATGGTTAATGATGAGTTGAAAACTCTGCCGAAGACTTTCTCTTACTGAAAAAGAAGATTGAAAAATTACCCTAAAAATACAGGTGAATATCAATCTAAAGAAAACGCACTCATCGATAAAGGCAAGAGCTTCTATTATTACAAAGTAGGAAATAAAGAAATTGTAGCTATGTATATTCCACATCTTTGAGCAACCAACTTCGATTATCAAACAGGTGTATAATGAATTAAAAGAAGCTTTTAATTTGTAAAACGGCTTGTTGTGTTACGAAAAAAAACTCCAGTACAGTCTGTCACTATACTGGAGTTTCTTTATATTTTGCCTGTGAGACTCACACTTACAGCTCTTTTCTGAGGCGTGCTACAGGTATATCCATTTGTTCGCGGTATTTGGCGATAGTACGGCGTGCAATGGGGTAACCTTTCTCTTTCAGGAGCTGAGCCAATTCATCATCGGGGAGGGGTTTACTCTTGTCTTCCTTAGCGATAATATGTTGTAATATCTGCTTGATTTCACGAGTAGAAACGTCTTCTCCTTGGTCGTTTTTCATAGATTCCGAAAAGAAATCTTTAATGAGTTTTGTACCGTAAGGGGTGGTTACATATTTACTGCTCGCTACCCGCGACACGGTAGAGATGTCCATACCCACCTTATCGGCAATATCTTTGAGAATAAGCGGTTTTATTTTCAGCTCATCACCTGTGAGGAAGTACTCGCGTTGGTGCTCCATAATGGCGTTCATCGTGATGAGGAGCGTTTGTTGTCGCTGACGAATGGCATCTATAAACCACTTAGCCGAATCCAACTTCTGTTTGATAAAGAACACTGCTTCTTTTTGTGAATTGCTCTTTTCCTTACTCTTCTTATAAGTGTCGAGCATAGTGCTATATTCCTTAGAAACGTGTAGTTCAGGAGCATTGCGTCCGTTGAGAGAGAGTTCCAACTCGTTATCTACCACTTTTACCGTAAAATCGGGGATAATTTGCTCTATATGCACATTGTTGCCCACGTAGGAACTTCCAGGTTTAGGGTTTAAGCGTTCCACCTCTTGCACCGCTTCCTTCAGTTGTTCTTCAGTTACCAAAAAGCGCTGTTGCAGTTTGGTATAATGCTTTTTAGTGAATGCTTCAAAGGCTTCGGTAAGCATTTCGATTGCCAAGCTTATAGCAGGGGTTTGTTTTTTGCGGCGCAGTTGTATGAGCAAGCACTCTTGCAAGTCTGATGCGCCTACCCCTGCAGGGTCTAATTGAAATATAATCTGTTGGCGTATTTGTTCTACGTGATCTTCTTCGGTATAGATGTTTTGGGTGAAAGCGAGATCGTCGGTAAGGTCTTGAATAGAGCGACGTATATAGCCTGTATCGTCTATGCTACCCACGAGGAACTCAGCAATGAGGTAATCTTCATCCGAGAGGGTAAAGGTGTTCAATTGGTTGATAAGGGATTGGTGAAACGACACCTCGGCACTGAAAGGAATATCGTGATCTTCATCGTCGTCGCTGTAGTTATTAGCGTGCAGACGGTAGTCGGGTATTTCGTCATCACTGAGGTATTCATCGATGTTGATATCGTTCATATCAATCACATCGTTATCGTTATATTCATCGGTAGAGTTGTCGAACTCATCGTGAAACTCATCAAGGGCATCTTCTTCGCGTCCTGATTCTAAAGCGGGGTTTTCTTCCATCTCTTGTTTCACGCGTTGTTCAAACGCAAGAGTGGGGAGTTGCACGAGTTTCATCAGCTGTATTTGCTGAGGTGAGAGTTTCTGTGAGAGTTTAAGTTGTAAATTCTGTTTGAGCATTTCTTATGAGATAGGGCGCAAAGGTACGAAAATTATTTCTTTTTTATAATCCCCTTGACAATATGTCTTATTTTTTGTTTTTTCTTACGGGTGTGATAGCTTCTGTTAACGTAAAAGAGAAGCCCTGCCAATCCTATAAAAATAACACCTAAAACAATTCCTAAATAAAGGGAAGATAAAAAAGTATTGAGATATAAAATCACTACACAAACAATTAAATTGATGAGTGCTAATAGTACACTTGCTTGCGAATGCGACAGTTTCATATAGTCAATCATCACGTGGTGGATATGACTGCGGTCGGCTTTAAAAGGTTGTCCGTGACGCAATAGACGAGTGGTGAACACGCGGGTAGTATCAAAAAAAGGAATGAAAATAATTGCAAGAAGAACCCATATTTTATTTGTGGGGTGTATAATAGCACTTTCTAAGGCTTCAGTGTTTAGAGCAAAGAATTTAATAGCGAGAACTGCGATGAGAAAACCTGCAATCATAGAGCCTGTATCTCCCATAAAAACGCGTTTCCTTACCGATAGATTATAGCGTAAAAAGGCTAATAAAAAACCTATACATAGGATTGATAACAGGAAGTAGTAGTACAGTTGAGCATCGTAGAAAACGTAGGCAAAAATGCCAAAAATCACAATACCTACCATTGCAGCTGAGCCGTTAATGCCATCAATAAGATTGTAAGAGTTTACAATCATCATCATCATACCACAGCTCATAAAAATAGAAAGCCAATATGGAATGTCAGTAATGCCTAAGAAATTATCAAGAGTAGTGATTTTAAGCCCAGTCCCTAAGAAAAGCATCAGGGTAGCTATAATTTGACCTATAATCTTAGTACTAGGATTTACACCTACGAGGTCATCTTTTAAGCCAACGAAAAAGAGTACACCTACACCAGATAAGATGTTAATACCTACATTGTCATTATCGAAAAAACGGAGTAAAAAGAGAGTAAAAACTAAACTTACGAAGAAAGAAAAACCTCCTAAGGTAGGTGTTTTTTCTTTATGTGAACTACGTGCATTAGGTTTATCCATTAGGTTTTTGTACTTTGACACGTAAATAATACTTGGCAAAGAAAAGTATGCTACTCCCAAAGAGAGTAGAAAAACGCATATGGTAGTAAACCCTAAATTTTCTGAAAAGAAAGTAGTTATCATATTATAAAGGCAATATTTTGGTGCAAAATTAATAAATATACTTTAAACGAGCAAGAAGAATACTGTTAGTTATTTACAATAGGTCAAGTACATCAAAATTAAACCTCAAAGAACCAATGTTTATAGTATCTAATTTGCATTATTGTTTTAGTGGTTCACATCTATGCTTCGCTACTCCAGCGATGTTTTTCACGTCCCACTGTATAGTCTGCACAAAAGGTTTTTCTCTAAAGGGACAGTCGATAGCGCATATTTCGCAAGAAAAAGGCTTGCAATAGTCTAAGTGAAAGTTGAATTCTATCGTTCTATCTACTTTTTCTGCTAATAGGTGAATTACCTTTTCCATTTCTTGATGAGCTTCTTTTAGCGAATAGTAGTAAGGCAGGGTGATATGGGCATCAATGTGCAGGTGTGCCCCAAACTGCTGAATGCGCATATTGTGAATGTCTATCCACTCGATTTTACGGTTAGCTTGCAGTATTTTTACTATTTCGGCAAAGAGCGCTTCATCGCGTTCATCCATAATACCGCTGAGGGCTTTGCGCACTATCTTCCAACCTATTACTATGATATAACTACCAAAACCAATAGCGATTAGAGGGTCGAGCCATAACCAACCGGTGAAATGCACCAATAGTAAACTGAATACAATTGCCGAAGTCGCAAAAGTATCCGATTGCAGATGTTTGCCCGCACTCATCAGCACTAACGAGTTTTCTTTCTTTCCCTTTTGATAAGAAATATACCCCATAGCATAATTCACTATGGCGGTAGACCCGAAAAGGGCAATCCCCCAGCCTAATTTATCGAGATGTATTCCCTTTATGAGTGACGAAAAGGCTTCGATGAGAATAAGTACCCCAGCGATAGCGATGAGCATTCCCTCAATGCCAGCGGTAACAAACTCTACCTTGCCGTGTCCATAAGGGTGGTCGGTATCGCGAGGTTTGTTGCAAAGGTATAGCGAATAGAGCCCCATAAAGGCGGCAATAATATTCACAATGCTCTCCATCGTATCCGAAAAAATAGCGTTAGAATTGGTAATGTACCACGCTATCAACTTCACGATGAAGAGCAATACTCCTATAAAAGTAACGAACTTCTGAAACTGAAAACTTTTCACCCTCTAATTTCTGATTTCTACTTCCTAACTTCTAAACTCTAACCTCCGCTGCCTCCAACAAGAAATTGTGCATATCGGTATTGCGCATAAAAGGTTTAAGTCGCTCGCTACCTGGCCCATACATTGCCAATTCGGTGTAATCCGATGAGTGATCCATACTTATCCAGCCTACCGAAGTATGTGCTTTTTGTATTTCGGCAAACAATCGGTAAGGCAGGTGTTTGTAGTTGTACAAGCCATCTTCTTTTCTTTCGGTTTTAGCGTAATAGCCTAAGAGTTCTTTAGCTTGTTCCTCACTGATGTTCATTCCACCACAGTATTGAGCTACGTGCTCACGCACTTTGGCTACCGAGTCGTTAGAGTTGATTTGTTGCAATATCCAGTCGTTAGAATGGGTGAAGTTTTGCAATCTGTCAAAGTTGTCATTACATTCTTTGCCGTAGATGAGTCCAGGGTTGGCATTGCCGTGGTCGGAAGTAAGCACTACAAGAGTGTTGCCATCAGCTTTTGCAAAATCGAGGGCTACTTTTATAGCCTCGTCAAAAGCTACCTGGTCGTACAGCAAAGCCCCTATATCATTGCCGTGTGCCGCCCAGTCTACTTTACCACCTTCCACTTGTATTACAAAGCCGTTAGGGTGACTTTTAAGTTGGTCGATAGCCTTAGCAGTCATCTCGGCAAGGGTAGGCGATTTAGCTTGTTCTTCACTGCTTTGAGCGCGGTCGATAGAGTAGGGGAGGGCATCTTCAGCAAAGAGCCCATAGAGAGGTTTATTAGTAGGTGCTTTCAGCATTTCACCGCGAGTGCGAGCTACCGTATAACCTTTCTTTTTGAGAACAGCAAAGAGGTCTTTTTTATCCTTACGATGGGCAGGGTCAAAGTATTTGCTACCGCCGCCTAACATCACATCAAAGCCTAATTCGGTGTAGTTGAGGGCTATCTCGTCCATAGCATTCCGACTCTTACTCCACGTACAGAAGCCTGCCGGAGTGGCGTGATTTACCATTACGGTAGTGATACACCCCACTTTCTTGCCTGCTTTTTTGAACTTTTGTAAGATAGGCATATTCTCTTTGCCATCTGGACTGATATTTAGGCTACCGTTCTTTACACGTACTCCACCGCCCCAAGACGAACTCGCTGCTGAGGAGTCGGTGACTACTGAACTTGCCGATGCCATATCCATTACGGCGCGCTGTGCGAGGTTACTTTCGTACAATCCTATCCAGCTGGAAGGGCGACCGAATTTGCGTTTTAGGTACAGGTCAGCCATTACCAAAGTGCCGAAACTCATACCGTCACTCACCATAAAGATGATGTTTTTAGTGCGTTTGTTTTTATGGGCTTCCCCAAGGGTTTGCGCTTGTAAATCGAATGAAGGAAGTACTAAGCCTCCTAAAGCTGCTAAAGCCCCACGTTTAAAAAATGCTCTTCTTTTCATATCTTGTTAATTGTTAATTATCAATTGTTAATTGTTAAAGCATTCCACCCTTTCGCTATAATCGGTATAAACTGTCCCGCACGAGTGATGAGGTTTACCCCTTCACTTTTATCGGTGATGTAACCTATGACCGTGAAATTGGGATTGCCTTTTATCTTATCGTAATCTGCTTGGGCAATAGTAAACAGCAGTTCGTAATCTTCGCCTCCGCTCAAGGCTATGGTAGTGCTATCTAAATTGAACTCCTCACAAGTACTAATCACTTGTGGGTCAAGCGGTATTTTGTCTTCATATAACCTACAACCTACCCCCGATTGTTTGCAAATGTGCAAGAGCTCTGACGACAATCCGTCGCTTACATCCATCATAGCAGTAGGTTTTACACCTAATTGTTTGAGCAGTGGTGGAATGTCCTTGCGGGCTTCGGGTTTGAGCTGGCGTTCCAAAATGTAAGAATACATCTCTATATCGGGTTGAGAGTTAGGGTTTACCTGAAAGACCGCCTTTTCACGTTCCAATATCTGCAAACCCATATAGGCACCCCCTATATCGCCCGTGAGTACCACAAGGTCGTTAGGTTGCGCTCCGTTGCGATATACTAAGTCCGATGCTTCCGCTTCACCTATCGCCGTTACCGAGATGATGAGTCCGCGTGTAGACGAGGTCGTGTCGCCTCCTACTAAGTCTACCTTATAATGCTCGCAGGCTAGGCGAATGCCTGCATAGAGTTCTTCTAAGGCTTCTAACGGAAAGCGATTGGATACAGCTATTGATACGGTTATCTGGGTAGCCGTAGCGTTCATCGCATAGATATCCGACACGTTCACTACTACCGACTTGTACCCTAAATGCTTCAGCGGTACATAGCTGAGGTCGAAATGTACACCTTCAATAAGCAGGTCGGTAGAGACGACAGTTCGCTTATTTTTAAAATCCATTACCGCCGCATCGTCGCCTACGCCTTTAAGAGTGGAAGGATTGTGGATTTCAAATCCCTCCGTCAGGCGGTCGATGAGTCCAAATTCACCCAAATCGGCTAATGAGGTACGGTGAGGCGTTTTATCTTCTATCATTTAGCAAAATAGTTTAAAGCAATTACCACCCCAAGGTGCATTCCCTCGTGAGTATTGTTAAAATGTATCGCATCTTCAATGCAGGTAAGCGCATAGCCATAGCTGGTAGTGTAAGGAGTAAAATTAGAGAATACTCCACGCTCGTAGTCGGCTTGCAGTTGTTTTTGGCTGCTGATGAGCAGACTGCGCAATTCTTGAATTTCCTCAGCGGTAGGAATGTGTCCATCGGGATAAGTACCTTTTTTATAAGTATCTACAAAAGTTTCGGGTACAACAAAATTGAGTCCTGATAGTTTGTAGCAGAGTATTTGTTGTTGCGCCACGCAGTGAGCGATGTTCCACCAGATGTTATTGTGAAACCCTGTGGGGATTTGCGCTAATTGTTCAGGACTTACATTCTCCAAATAAGTTAAAAGATTGTTGCGGGTTGCCACGTGTAAGGCAAATACTTGTTCTGTCATATAGTTGTTAGTTTTTTGTCGTTAGTTATTATCATTAGAGTCAATCGAGAGTAAGGGAATTAATGTATTGTTTCACTGTAAATTATATAACTCGCCTATAATGATTATCGCCAATTCCTCCTTTCGAGGGTTATCAGCAATTGTCAACTAAGTGAATTATAGAGTAGGTTTCTTTTGATTTTCCGTCATATTCCCTCCTAGTGCCTATGGCCT
>NZ_KB291185.1:37174-37735 GCF_000318255.2 Capnocytophaga sp. oral taxon 380 str. F0488 | reverse complement strand
TCGAAACCCTGTTTTTAACATTTTTAGCACTGTTATATCGTGTTATAAGTCAATTGCTTACTCCCCTCTCTTAACTCCTCATTTTTAACTATTTACACCCCCTTTCTATACCAATCGTCCAAGATTCTGCTTCCTATAAGCTCTCTATAAGCTAACCATACACATTCCCCTCTCTTAACTCCTCATTTTTAACTATTTACACCCCCTTTCTATACCAATCGTCCAAGATTCGTATAATCCTTTTCTATACCAATCGTCCAAGATTCGTGTATAAGCTTCCTATAAGCTCTCTATAAGCTAACTCCGCTTCCTATAAGCTCTCTATAAGCTAACCATACACATTCCCCTCTCTTAACTCCTCATTTTTAACTATTTACACCCCCTTTCTATACCAATCGTCCAAGATTCGTATAATCTTCCTATAAGCTCTCTATAAGCTAACCCCCCCCAATTTACAGCTCATTTTTTACCTTCCACCTCAACTCAACCTTCCGAATCCCTCCGTTCCCTTCCGAAAGTTCAGAACTTCTCTAAGATTCTCCAAAAACTCCAACGAACCTC
>NZ_KB291185.1:26629-37154 GCF_000318255.2 Capnocytophaga sp. oral taxon 380 str. F0488 | reverse complement strand
ATTTCTGAGGCACAGCCTCATTCCTCTAACTCAAGCTCGCACCTCATTTCCAAATTCTCTCATTTCCTCATTCGTCAATAATTCATAACTATCATCCAAAGGCAAAGGTACAAAAAATACTTCGAAGAAAGAAAAGAATTTCAAAAAGATTTGTATTTTTGCCCGCAAATTTATAAAGAATATTATGTATCAACTAATTAAACAGACACATTCACTATGTGCTTATTTAGTATTGGCAGTGCTTATCATAGCAGTTATCAATGCGCTTATGGGATTTTTTGGCAAAAGAAAATACTTTGGAATAAAAGACCTCCGCTTGAGTTTGTTTGCTCTGGTATTCTCTCATATACAATTATTATTGGGCTTATTAGTCTATGTAACTACCCCTCGTTTGCAGATGTGGAGTGAGGGGGCTAAAGTGGTGATGAAAGACAGCTTATTGCGCCAATTATTAGTGGAGCACCCTATAATGAACATCATAGCAGTAACGCTGATTACTGTGGGCTGGGTAAAACTTAAAAAACAGACAGAAGTGCGCAAGATGTACGGAAAAATAGCCTTGTTTTACGGTATTGCACTGGTGTGCTTGCTCTCGATGATTCCTTGGAAGCTATGGTGGTCTGTATAAGAAAAAAAGTCCGATAATAATATCGGACTTTTCCATTAACCAACCAAAACTTTAAATTATGAAAACTATTATTTGAAGTTTTACAATGAGCTACCACCCTCATTGCGCTGACAAAGGTACGGCAAATTTTTGAATTACCAAAGAAAAAATCGATTTTAACAAAACTTTATTACTGTTTTAACGATACTTTTACACTGCAAAAAGAGAGCGTTAAGCAGTGATGCTGAGGTTTATAAGTTTAGAAATCAGTAATATATTTGCTCCTGCCGGATAATAATAAGATTGCATTAAATGAAACTCCTGAAATACACCTTTTGGCTTTTGTGGAAGAGCTGGTTTTACTTGCTTGTACTCATTCTTATTCTCCTGTGGTTGCCCTTGTTGTTTATTCTTACAGCACGGGCAGAATGGTATCGCTCATTTTATTGGGTAGCCCGAAACTTATGGGCAACGCCTATATTGTATGGTATGGGCTTTTTACCGAAAATACACAGGGAATATACCGTGCCTAACGACCGCCATAGCTATATGTTGGTCGCCAATCATTACAGTATGATGGACATAATGCTGATGTTCTACTGTAGTAAAAATCCGTTTGTATTTGTAGGGAAGAAGGAACTGAGCAAGACGCTATTGTTTGGTTATTTCTACAAACGTGTTGCCATAATGGTAGATAGAAAGAGTCCGAAGAGTAGAAAGGAGGTTTATGCCCAAGCGATGGAGAGAATAAAGGCAGGCTTGAGCATTTGTATTTTCCCCGAAGGAGGTGTCCCCGATGATGAGAGTATAGTACTCGATAGTTTTAAAGATGGTGCTTTTCGCATTGCGATAGAATGCCAAATTCCCATAGTGCCAATGGTATTCTACGATACTAAAAAACGCTTTCCCTTCCGCTTCTTTGCCGGCAGTATGGGTACGATGCGAGTAGATATATTGCGCTCTATTCCTACCCAAGGCAAAACTCTTGACGATAAAGAGTCCTTACGTGAAGAAGTACGTTCTCTTATTTTACAACGCCTTACCGTTGCATAAGTCGGGCGACATATTTACCAATCACATCGAATTCTAAATTTACAACACTACCTATTTGTAAGTATTGCAGATTGGTATGTGCTAAAGTATAGGGGATTACTGCTACACTAAAACTATGGGAAGTCGCATCTATTACCGTTAGGCTTACACCATTCACAGTAATAGAGCCTTTTTCAATTACCACATTGCCAGTAGAAGGGTCGTACTCAAAAGTAAAGCGGGTGCTACCTGCTTCTTCTTGGATAGCACTACAAGTACCCGTTTGGTCGATGTGACCTTGCACGATATGTCCGTCTAAGCGCGTGTTGAGAAGCATACCGCGCTCTAAGTTTACCGCATCACCTACTTGCAAACTGCCCAAGTGGGTTTTGGCAAGAGTTTCGGCAATAGCGGTTACTCGGTATACATCGCCATCGATAGCCACTACCGTAAGGCATACCCCATTATGGGCAACACTTTGGTCTATTTTTAGTTCATTTGTAAACGAACTTTTTACGTATAAATGCAGATTCGCCTCTTCGCGTTCTATCTGTACGATTTTACCTATTTCTTCTATAATTCCTGTGAACATAAAGTTAATTAGCAAATTTCCTCATTTCCTCATTTCCTCATTCTCTAATCCAGTTCTCCTGTCAATTCTGCAAACGCTACATTGGCTCTTTTGCCTTCGTATAACACTTTGTAGACCGCATCGAGTATAGGGGTGCGACTGGGTTTTTCTTGATTTTTGTTAATGAGGTAAGCGCTTTTGGTGGCATAATAGCCTTCGGCTACCATATTCATTTCAGCCATTGTACTCTTTACAGTATAGCCTTTACCTATCATCGTGCCGAACATACGGTTGCGACTGAAAAGCGAGTAGGCGGTTACGAGTAAATCGCCTAAATAAGCGGAATTGTTAATATTGCGTTTGATTTTGTAAATATGCTTGATGTAGCGTCGCATCTCGCGAATGGCGTTGCTCATCAACACACTTTGGAAGTTATCGCCATAACCCAATCCGTGTGCAATACCCGCAGCAAGGGCATAAATGTTCTTCAGCATAGCAGCGTATTCAATACCTACCACATCGTCGGATATTTTGGTCTTCACATAATGGCGTTTCATAGCTTCAGCCATAAAACGTGCTTTTTCCTCATCGAGACAGGCAATAGTGAGGTACGACAGACGTTCGAGAGCTACCTCTTCGGCGTGGCAAGGACCTGCTATAACGCCTATCTGTGCATAAGGTACGTGATGTATTTTGTTGAAATACTCACCTACTATAAGTCCGCTTTTAGGTTCGATACCTTTGATAGCAGAAAATATATTTTTATTAGATAGCGGTTCGGTGAGTTTTTCTAATTCGTCACTCAAGAAAGCTGAAGGGATAGAAAAGACGACATAATCGCTAAAAGCTACCGCCTCGTTGATGTCGTTGGTGAGGTGTAGCTTGCTGATGTTTAAATGTACATCGCTAAGGTAGTTAGGGTTGTGTTTGGTCGCTTTGATGTGCTCAATAGCCTGTTCATTGCGCATATACCAACACACTTGGTCGATATTGGCGGTAAAAATCTTAATCAGAGCCGTTGCCCAACTTCCTCCTCCGATAACTGATATTTTGGTTTCCACAATTGTTAGCTATTATTATTTTGGGGCAAAGGTACGAAAATAATGCTGTATTACCAAAAAGTGCATCCTAAAACCACAGACCAAACACACCAAAAGAGGAAATATAGCTTATGCTATATAAATTATGTGAAAATCAATTAAATCTGTTCCAATTTCTGTACCGCCAGGTGTATTTCTTTTTTTAAAGAAAATTTCGAGCCTTTCATTTAAGTTGTTACTTATTTTAAGTACAACAAGTTTAAACACTAGAACGAGTGATGTGAGGAGATAGTAGCACCATAAGTTCAATCAATGTTCTATTATAATTCGATTAACCTTTATTGTAGACCCACTGTAGAGCCACTGTAGAGCCACTGTAGAGCAACTGTAGAGCCACTGTAGAGCCACTGTAGAGCCACTGTAGAGCCACTGTAGACCCACTGTAAAGCCACTATAAAACCACTGTAGTTCCGTTTAAGGTTTGTTAAAAGTCCGTCATACGTCCCGCAGAGCAACTGCGCAAAATTATGAAGTATAGGTCAGTTCGAGACTTTCAGGTAGCTTGCTACCTATTTGTTTGATTTGTAAGATTTCTGTAGCGTAAGCTACACTCTCCTCACATCGAAAGTACTTCTTTTTTAAGAAAATTTCTTGCCTTTGCTCTAAAAACCTCACATTTGTCAATTCTCAATTCTCAATTGTCAATTGAGCAATGTATTCTCCGTTTTTTTCTTCGATATTGTATTGATGTTTTTTAGGATAAAGAAGTGTTAGCCGTTTCTTTAAGTTTTCAATGCCAATGCCTGAGTTATACAAACTTTCTTGTTTAGGAATTATAGTGTTCTCACTTCTAAATATTACCTTATTCTCTTCTACTCTCAAGCTAAACGACAATTCTGTTACCTCAGTCGCCGATACACCGTGCTTAAAAGCGTTTTCCACCAAGCTGATAAACAGCAAAGGCGCTATGGTGAGTGGGGGTAGTTGCTTCGGGAAATCTACCCGTACAGTAGTTTTATCAGTCAGGCGCAACTGCATTAAGCTGATGTACTGTTGCAAAAAATCAACTTCCTCTGCAAGGCTAATTTGCTTTTGGTCACTGTTTTGCATAAAGTGACGCATCAGCTTGCTAAGGCTATGCACGCTCTCTTGTGCTTTTTTGGGGTCAAAGGCTATAAGCGAATAGATATTGTTGAGCGCATTGAAAAAGAAATGCGGTTGAAGTTGGTATTTCAGTTGGGTAAGGTCGGCTTGTAGTTTGTGCGCTTGGGCTTCTTTCTGAGCGATTTCTAAAGAAAAGTTGCGTTGTGCATAGCGTATTGCCATTGCAAAGACTACTGGTAAGAGGTTCGATAGGAAATCAAAATACACAAAAGCGTGGAAAGGAGGCATTTTGTGTTTACTCTTGTGAAGGGCAAAGTACGAAAAAAGCTCATATTTGCTGTACGAAATACATAAAATGAGTGCCACTGCTACCAATATAAAAAGTATATATCGTTTTTTAAACCACAGTTTATCAATAAGCCAATAGAAACTGATGTAGAACAAAAACATCAAAAAAGGCAATGATATGAGCGAACGATAAAGTGCTTCCTCAAATCGGTGATTGCTTTCGGAGATAAAAATAAGGGCAGGTAAAATACAAACCACTGCCCAAGCAGCTATGTGTGTTAAAAATTTCATTCTTTATACTTTGATGTTTTTAAATAACTTTCTGCAAAACTCTTGATGATTTCAGAGGAATAGTCTCCTCCTTTGGCATAAGAGATACCCATAACTTCTAAAGCTATAGCTTGGCACTGCTCATCATTAATAGTAATGGCTTTACTATCTAATATTTCTCTAACAATAACCATACATTTTTGGAGGTCTTCTGTTGTAGCATAAGGAGGTAAAGTTATATTCATCAGTTTTTATTATTTCTAATTACCTGTGTGGCTCGTACTACTCGTATCTCAGGGCGCTAATAGGTTCTAACTCGGCTGCTTTGCGGGCAGGATACCAACCGAAGAATACCCCTGTAATGGTACATACTAAGAAGGATATTACAATAGAATACAAGGTGATACTCACTGGCCAGCCTATGAACAGCGATACGCCTACGGTGGCTAATAAACCAATAATTACCCCTAATACTCCCCCAGTGATGCTAATAAGCACCGACTCGATGAGAAACTGTGCCAAAATATCCTTTCCCTTAGCTCCAATAGCCATACGCAAGCCTATTTCCTTAGTGCGCTCTTTTACTGATACGTACATAATGTTCATAATGCCTATTCCCCCCACGATGAGCGAAATGCTGGCAATAGCTACCAACAGCACGGTAAGCATCTCGCTGGTAGAGCTAAACGTACTGATAAGCTCTTGTTGCGAAAACACATTGAAATCATTCTCTTGTGTAGCCGAAAGGTTATGCGTGCGCTCCAAAATCTTCTTTACTTGGTTTACCGCATTCTCCGACTGACTTTCATTGAGCACCGAAGCCACAATACTTTGCAAGAAAGTTTGCGCCAAAATACGCTTTTGTACCGTAGTATAAGGTGCGATAATCACATCGTCTTGGTCTTGACCAAAGTTGCTCTCACCTTTTTTGGTAAGTACGCCAATCACTTTAAATGGGATATTCTTAAAGCGTATGGTTTGCCCAATAGGGTTTTCGCCATTAGTGAAGAGATTCTTAGCCACTGTTTGCCCTATCACGGCTACTTTGGCAAAGTTAGTAATTTCATCTTCACCAAACATACTTCCCTCTGCCACACTCCACTCACGTATAGGCAAGTATTCGGTATTCACTCCGTAGATAGAGGTAGGCCAGTTGTTGCCCCCTGCTATACTTTGTCCGTTGCCACTTACTACTGGCGATACATATTTCAGTAGGGTACCTTCTTTTTTGAGGACTTCGTAATCCGTCATTTTCAGCGATTGCATATCGCTCATACTCATACGCACTCCACCCATCATACCGGCACCCGGACGGATATTGAGCATATTGGTACCCATTTTAGAGATATTCTCTTTGATGCTCTTTTTAGAGCCTTCTCCAATGGCAAGCATTGTAATGACAGAGCCCACCCCAATGATGATACCCAGCATCGTAAGCATAGCCCTTGTTTTATTGAGCAAAAGGGCACGCCACGCTATTTTAAAAAGGTTTTGTATATTCATTTGCTTTTAGGTGTTAGGTTTTAGGTGTCAGGTTAGTCAGAAAAGTCCACCTTCCCGTCTGACTCGTCTAACCAAATGGCTAATCTTCTACCACTATTTTCGCTAATTCTTCCTTTGCATTCAGCCTATTAGTTACTTCCTTATCACTGATGATATGTCCGTCTTTAAGTACAACAGTGCGCTTGCTGAAAAGGGCTATATCGTTCTCGTGGGTTACAAAGCCTATGGTACTACCTTGGTCGTTAAGGCGTTGGAAAAGCTCCATTACCTCATAAGAGGTTTTAGTGTCAAGGTTACCGGTAGCCTCATCGGCAAGGAGTATCACAGGGTGATTTACAAGGGAACGCGCAATGGCTACCCGTTGCTGTTGTCCACCCGATAGTTCACTAGGCAAGTGGTTCAATCGGCTTTCTAAGCCTACGCTGATAAGAGCTTCAATAGCGCGCTCGCGACGTTCTTTAGCCGAGATTTTAGAGTTGTACATCAGCGGGAGCTCTACATTCTCGATAGCTGAGGTACGCGCCAAAAGATTGTACGACTGAAAGATAAAGCCTATCTTGGTGTTGCGTACCGTTGCGAGTTCGTTCTTGCTCATATCTTTCACCGAGATGCCGTCCAAAATGTAATCGCCTGACGACGGACGGTCTAAACAACCTAATATGTTCAATAAGGTTGATTTACCCGACCCACTGGGTCCCATAATGGTTACGAACTCACCCTCGTGAATGGTGAGGTTGATGCCTTTGAGGGCGTGAACGATTTCGTTGCCCATCTTAAACTCGCGTTTCATATCGCGTATGTCGATGATTGCTTTTTTCATTTATTTGGCTTTTGAGTTATCACGACGAGGGCGTTTAGGCATAAACGGACTACTGCTGTCGCCACTATCTTTTTTCTCCGCATTGGCTTGCGGGTTCATATTTGCTAAGGACGTGACCACTTCTGTACCTACTGTTACCCCACTGAGCACCTGCACGTTGATGCCATCATTACTACCTATGGTTATCGCTTTTTGGGCAAGACTACCGTCGGTGTTTACCACCCATACGTATTTGTTTTTACCCTTGCTGTGCTGTACTTTGGGCATTGGAGCGTTAATGTTTTTCTGAGCGTAGTATTGCATCAGTAGGTCGATGTCTGGGGTGAAATTCATAGCTTTGGCGGGCACGATAGTTACGCCTTTCAGTTCATTGGTATAAATAGCGATGGTCGCGGTAAGTCCTGGTTTCAGTTTTTCATCAGGGTTTTCAGCCTCTACTATCACCGTATAAGTTACCACGTTTGATGAAGTGGTAGGCGATAGACGCACTTGAGTAACGCGTCCCACAAATTCTTCTTGAGGGTAAGCATCCACGGTAAAACTCACGCGTTGCCCCACTTTCACTTGTCCTATATCGGCTTCATCTACATTCACCTCCACCTGCATACGCTTGATGTCTTTGGCTATTTTGAAGAGCGTAGGCGCACTCATCGAGGCGGCTACCGTTTGCCCTTCTTCAACCTCTTTGCTGAGGATAATTCCATTGATAGGCGAATAGATATTAGCATATCCTAAGTTAGTTTTCGCTTGATTGAGGGTTGTAAGGCGTTGTGCTACATTGGTCTTCGCATTGTTAAACTGATACAATGCTTGCTCATAATCCTGCTGACTAATCACTTGGGCATTGTACATTTTTTGCTGACGCTCGTAATTCTGACGGTAATAATTTAGTTCGTTAACTGCCGAATTGTAGTTAGCCGTAGCATTGATAACGTTCTCTTGTAGATTGGTTTTGTCGAGTTCCGCCAGTAGCTGTCCTTTCTTCACTTGGCTGTTGTAATCTACGTAAATCTTGCTTACCAATCCCGATACTTGGGTACCTACTTCCACCTCGTCCACTGGCTGTACGCTACCAGTAGCAGTTACTTCGGTAGTAACATCACCTTCGGTTACTTTATCGGTTTGCAGGACGATAAAAGAAGGTTTTTCCTTCATAAAGAAGTAATACACCCCAAAAGCCACTACGGCTAATAGTACGATAATGATGATTTTCTTAATGTGTTTTTTCATTGTATTTAGTCGTTAGTTATTAGATAATATTCTATAAGTTATTTTTTTCAGAAAGATGACCATCGCTACATTCCCCCTCCTTGGGAGGGGGTTAGGGGGAGGACTCCCATATAAAACTTCAGCAACTGTACATACAGCGCCTGCATATACTTATTTTGCAAATAGGTTTGCTCCGCGTTGAGGTAAGCGTTTTCGCTTACGAGAAGCTCGGTATTGGTAAGTCCACCGAATTCGTGCTTTTTTACTGCCAAATCGTATGCCAATTTAGCATTGTCACGAGCCGTGCGCGAAGCTGCTTGTTGCGCTTGATAAGTGGTAGCATTCTGCCAAGCGGTTTCTATTTTTGTATAGAGGTCTTTTTCCGCTTGTTGTTCGTCGAGCACCGCTTGCTGTTGGGTAACCTTAGCTAGTTTCACATTGTTCTTATTTCTGAACTGCGAAAAGATAGGAATATTAAGCGATGCTCCTATGGTCTGACCGAAATTGCTGTCCAACTGGGTGCGATAGCTCAAATCGTTGAGGTTTGAATATCCTGTATTTACCCCTGCTTGTAGCGATAGAGTAGGGGCATAGCCCGCTCTGGCTATCTTAATATCTTTTTCGGCTATCTTTTGTTGTGATTGATAGATTTTTAGATTGGGAAGCTTTTGTTTGGCTTCCGCAAATACCACATCTTTATTAGGGATAATCGCCGTTTCATCATCTGCGGGAAGGTCGAGCGCAATAGCGAAATCACTATTAGGAGGAAGCTCTAACAGTTGTTTGAGGGTCAGTACCCTACTTTCGTATTCATTTTCTGCTTTGATAATAGCATACTCGTTGTTGGCGTGACGCGTTTCTATCTCAGCTAAACTCAGTTTGGCAATAGACCCATTGGCAAACTTACCCTGTGCTTGCTTCAATTCCTCACCCGAAGAGCGTGCCGTATTCTTAGCTACCTCTATGCCCTCATAGCTGTAAAGGGCTTGCAGATAGGCTTCAAGCACACTCAAAGTGATGTTATTTTTCGCCTCTTGCACGTACAGTTCGTTCTGTTCGAGCAATAATTTGCTGCGGTCTACTTGTAGGTTCAGTTTATTGCCCTGATAGAGTGGCATAGATGCCGATACCCCAAAGTTGTTGGAGAACGTACGGCGCGACACCCGCTCGTTAGAAATCTGATTGATTGCCGAACCGTAATTCTGGTTTGCCGAAGCCGAGCCACTCACCGTAGGCAAGCGGTTGCTCTTCGCCTGACTGTAATTGATTTCAGCCGTCTGCTGGTTCAGTTCCGTCTTCTTTACAGAAATATTGTTCTGTACCGCATAGTTGATACAGTCAGCCAGCGACCATTGTTTCGCTTGAGCCCCTGCTAACAAAGGACAGAGACACAAAAGAGATATGTACAAAGTTCTTTTCATCGTTTTTAGTTTTTAAGCAACTTTTTGTCATTTAGTTGCGACAAAGGTAGTGCAATGCAACCGGAGTCCGCAAAAATAATCGACGAAAAGCTTTATTTTATCGACGAAAAGCCATATTTAGCAGTTAATTTTTAGTTATAAGGGGTTAATTTTAGTCATCAGAAACGTCCAATCGCTCTGCCTTATGCACCTTGTCCGCTCACCCCATCCTGTCTATCCTATCTATCCCGTCCTTCTTCTCCGACTTGCCTACCTCGTCCAACAACTGCCTGTACATCTCCTTCCTTCAATAACTCTTGCAAGTTATCTTCCTTTTATCTTTAAGCATTGTTTATTCAAAAATCTGCCATTCGTCATTTATCACTCTTCATTCGTCCTTTGCCATTCCTCTTTTCTTCCCTTTTCCATCGCCACATTCCCCCTTTGAAGATAGCCAGCGACAGCTGGGTATGTGTCCCGCGAAAGCGGAGTATATATAAAGGAAGACGTTTGTATTACACTCCCCCCTTAGTGCCTATTCCCTAAGACCCCACACCACCTCATTTTCTCATTTCCAAATTTGCTAATCCTCTAATTATCCCTTTTCCTTTCCGTCACTACACTCCCCCTCTCCTTGGGAGAGGGCAGGGGAGAGGATTCTCTTTCTTTCGCCTCGAAACC
>NZ_KB291185.1:19261-26609 GCF_000318255.2 Capnocytophaga sp. oral taxon 380 str. F0488 | reverse complement strand
GCTCTCTATAAGCTACCCCCACCCTCCTAAAAGCATTTTCTCACCAAAATTTCTCTCAACCTCCTTCCGTTCTTCTCCGTTATCTTTCGAACTCCTCAACCCTCCACATTTGCTAATTTTCTCATTTCCTAATTTGCTAATTTTTTCCCTGCCCGTGTGGCTCACACTGCCTGTGCGGCTCGCACCTCATTTCCAAATTTGTCTATTTGCTAATTATTCTATACTTTTGTCCGATAAATAAACGCAGATGTTAAACAGAATTTACCAATATATCACCACTCATAAACTCACAACTTTCTCATTCTTCACCGCTTGGGCGCTCATTGCTATTTATGGTTTGAGTCAGTTGCGATTTGAAGAGGATATCACCAAAGTACTCCCTCAAAACGACAAGACGAACCTTACTTCCAAGGTACTTAAGCAACTCAATTTCGCCGATAAAATCTCGGTAATAGTAACGGCTGAACAAGGTGGGACACTCACCGATATACAGGCAGTTGCCGAAACCCTACACGATACACTCAATGCTTCTATGACGAAGTATATCAAAAGTATTCAGGGGATTATAAACGAAGAAGAAATCGATGAGACTTGGCAGTTTGTAAACGACCACCTACCTCTTTTTCTAAACGATGAAGATTACGCTTATTTAGAACGCCGTTTAGCCCCCGATAGTCTCAAATCAATGGTGGAGAGTCAGTACAAAACGATGCTCACTCCTGCGGGTATGGTGGCACAACAGTTTATCCGTAAAGACCCCTTTGGTCTCACTTTTCGCGGTTTGCGCAAACTTCAAGAGCTCAATACAGGCAACGATTTTAAGATTGCCAATGGTTTCCTCACTACTAACGACGAGCAACATATACTCTTCTTTATCAACCCTAAGTACGATGGCAACGATAGCGAACACAATGCCGCTTTCGTCGCAGGGTTAGACGAGTTGCAAGACCATCTCAACGCCCAGTATCAAGGAAAAGTGCGTGTAGATTTCTTTGGGGCCCCCTTTATCTCGGTGAGCAACGCCTCCCAAATCAAAACCGATATCCTTACTACGGTACTCATTTCACTATCAGCACTTTATTTGTTGCTTGTCTTCTTTTATCGAAGTGTCTATATTCCATTTATCGCTTTTATCCCTTCTGCTTTTGGGGTGCTCTCCGCTTTGGCAACACTTTATGTACTCAAAGGCAGTATTTCGGCAATTTCTATCAGTTTAGGAGCGGTACTCTTAGGAGTTACAATTGATTATTCACTGCATATCCTCACACATTACAAGGTAGCTAAAAACACCGCCGAGTTGTACCGTGCTGTAACTGTGCCTATCTTGCTCAGCAGTATCACTACCGCTATTTCATTTCTCTGCTTGCTCTTTGTGCATTCTGAGGTGATGCAAGATTTAGGAATATT
Source organism: Capnocytophaga sp. oral taxon 380 str. F0488 (assembly GCF_000318255.2). Lineage (NCBI taxonomy): Bacteria > Pseudomonadati > Bacteroidota > Flavobacteriia > Flavobacteriales > Flavobacteriaceae > Capnocytophaga > Capnocytophaga sp. oral taxon 380. Next base: position 25,202 of record NZ_KB291185.1, on the reverse strand, counting down.
TGCTTTCGTGGGTATAATGGTATCAGCCATATTATCGTTGGTACTCGTGCCTCATTTCTACCGTGGCAATCGTAATATCGAGGTGCGCAAAACCTTTTTAGACCGCATAGGTGCTTATCCATTTCATCACAACAAGTGGGTAGTAGGGGCTTGCTTACTGCTGATAGTGGTGAGTTGTTTTACTTTTCATAATGTCCGTTTCAATGGCGATATTGCCAATATCAACTATATAAACGAACGTTATAAGGCAGCTGAACATCAATTAGAGAACATCACCGATAGTGAATACAAATCACTTTACGCTGCTGCTTATGGCAACTCTTTAGAGGAAGCCTTAGAGCGCAATTATACACTATATCAGCAGTTGCAAAGTTATAAAGCACACGATAGTATCAAACAATTCAGTTCTATCGGGGGGATTGTATTGCCTAAAAAGGAACAAGAAGCGCGTTTACAACGATGGAAAGATTTTTGGAATGCCGAAAGACAGCAATTTCTAAAACAACAACTCATAGGAAAAGGAAATGAGGTCGGTTTTAAAGAAGAAACCTACGCACCTTTCTATCAAAGTATAGCAACTGATTTTGAAGTGATAAAAGACCTTGATGCTTATAAAGCCCTTTCAGCCATTCCGTTAGAAGATTTTATCACCGAAAAAGAAGGCTTTTATACTATTGCCAATCTCGTAAAACTCACTGTTGCCGAGCGTGACCCTTTTATTCATTCAGTAGAAAAACACACGCCTACTGTTGTTATCGACCGTAAGAACCTAAGTGAAACGTTCTTAGGCAAACTCAAAGACGATATATTGCTGTTAGTAAACTATTCATCTATTGCTATTTTCCTCATACTGCTCTTGTTTTTTAGGCGTGTAGAATTGGTGTTACTCACCCTTATCCCTATTGGTGTTACAGGGATAGTTACATCTGCTTTAATGAACTTTTTTGGCATAGAGTTCAATGTGTTTAGTATGATTGTCTGTACTTTGGTATTAGGACATTCGGTAGATTTTAGTATTTTTATGACTTGTGCGCTACAAAAAGACTATACCGATGGTAAAAATGAACTTCCTGTGTACAAAGTGTCAGTACTTTTGGCGTCTATTACTACCTTTTTGGCTATCGGTACGCTTATTTTTGCCAAACACCCCGCCTTAAAGTCAATTGCATCGGTATCAGTGATAGGTATTTTTACTGCTTTGGCAATGACTTTTGTGTTTTACCCTACTATATTTAAGTTTTTTATCTTCCGTCGTCCAGATAGAGGACGTTCTCCGGTGAGTTTGCGTCTTTTAGTGCAATCCATACTGCTAATTACCTATTACGGATTATCGTCTATTATTCTCTCCAATATAGGTTGGCTACTTGCTAAAATAACTCCTAAACACACTATGTGGCTCAGGCATTTAGCTACTTGGCTTACCTCTTCGGTACTCTATGCCAATCCTTTTGTGCGCAAAAAGGTAGAGAACCCACGCCATATACAACTTACAACTCCTTCAGTTGTAATTTCCAATCATACCTCGTGGCTCGATACCTTAGCCATAGGGCTCTTCACACATCGCATCAGTTATATGGTAAATGATTGGGTGTATAACTCGGTAGTATTTGGACGTTATGTGCAGGCAATGGGTTTCTTTCCTGCTTCTGAAGGTATAGAAAAAGGAATGTCCTTATTCGAAAAGAACTTGAAGAACGGTATTTCAGTAATGATTTTCCCAGAGGGAAAACGCTCTAATACCAACCAAATACATCGTTTTCACAAAGGTGCTTTCCTAATAGCCGAACATTTCCAAACGCCTCTTGTACCTGTGTATATTCACGGTTGTTCGGAAGTGCAACCCAAAGGCGATATAATTGTTTATGATGGTGCTATTACGGTAGTAGTAGGTGAACCCATAGCTCCTAACGATGAGCGTTTTGGCAACACTCCACGCGAACGAGCCAAACAGATAGGCGCTTTCTACCGCCAGCAATTCCTCGCTTTGCGCAAACGATTGGAAGGAGTAGATTACCTAAAGAAGAAACTGTTTTTAAACTATTTATACAAGGAAAATTACGTAGTGCGCGCTGTAAAAGAAGATTATAAGCAACATCGCGAACACTATCACGAACTCGTGCATTCACTACCCGAAAAAGCCCGTATTTTGCATATCGCCGATGATTATGGTCAGTTAGATTTCTTGCTATTGCTCACTTATCCTGAGCGTGAAATAGTATCCGTTATCGTCGAAGACGAAAAGCGCACCATTGCACAGCATAGTTACCTCACTAAAATCCGCAAAATACAATACGTAAAAGAGCGTCCAGAGGGAGATTTTGAAATAGTAGTTGAAGGGAGAGAGGTCGTAATAGGATAAGGAAATAGTGCCTAATTAGGCTGAAAGAAAAGGCTTATTTGAACCTAAGACGAAGGTAAAGCGAAGCTAAGATGAAGGAGAAGGTATTGGTGAAGTTAATTGGTAATTTTTAAGCGATATTCTTTTGATAAAATTATGGTTAGTAGTCTTTTTCAAGTGTGAAACCTTAAAATTATACTAAAATAAGGAAATAAAGTAAAATTCATACTATAAATATTTGCACTTGCTATAAAAAATGAAGACTTTTGCCGACAGAGTGATTTAAAAATACATATATAACGATGGAAGAAAAAGAAATATTAGACAATGAGGAGATATTCTCAAAAGTTCTAAGAGCAGGCAGACGCACCTATTTTTTTGATGTGAGAGCAACGCGCGCTAATGATTATTACTTGACTATTACTGAAAGTAAGAAGTTTACTCACGATGATGGCTCATTTCACTACAAAAAACACAAAATCTATCTGTATAAAGAGGATTTTGAAATGTTTAAAGATATTTTAAACGAAATGACTAACTATGTTTTTGATGAAAAAGGAGAGGAGGTAATTTCTGAACGTCATCAAAAAGACTTTAAAAAGAACTATTACAATGAACGGTTGGAAGGCGTAAGCAATAGTAATGGTGTTTACAAAGACCTTGATTTTGAAGACCTATAGTTAAAAAACTAATAAGGTAAAACTTCACTCATCTGTTTGTAATAGAGTGATGACGTAATAGGCTATTGAGTAAAACTCATCTTATGGCGTGGGTGGTATTTCACCAAAGCTTCCCTCAAATATGACTTCTCTACGTGTACGTATATTTCTGTGGTAGTAATATTCTCGTGACCTAACATCATCTGTATGGCACGCAGATTCGCACCGTTCTCCAATAGGTGTGTCGCAAAAGAATGTCTGAAAGTATGTGGGCTAATGGTCTTCTGTAATCCTATGTTTTCAGCTACTTGTCTTACAATAGTAAATATCATTGCGCGAGTAAGTTGTTTCCCTCTTCTGTTTAGGAAGACGTAATCTTCGTGACCTTTTGCTATCTTTAATTGTTTGCGCTGGTTATTGATATAATTGTTAATTTGTTTCTGCGTATAACTTTCAATAGGCACTAAGCGCTGTTTGCTACCCTTCCCCATTACTCTAATGAAATCTTCTTCGAAAAACAAGTCGGATAGACGAAGAGAGACCAATTCCGACACTCGCAACCCACAACCGTAAAGCGTTTCTATAATAGCTTTATTACGATGCCCCTCATCGGTGCTGAGGTCTATGGAGGCGAGCATAGCATCTATTTCTTTTAAGGAAAGTGTATCGGGGAGTTTTACACCTATTTTAGGGCTGTCGATAAGGCTCATAGGGAAGTCTTCACGTCCTTTCTCAGAAATCATAAACTTAAAAAAACTCTTTAAAGCCGATATGAGTCGTGCTTGTGAACGTGCGTTGAGTTCTTTGGAGACTTCGTATACGAACTGGCGCAAGGTATCTACTTGAATAGTATCGGGGGGTTCAGTGATATTGTATTTTTCCAAATACCCTATGAGTTTCTCAATATCTAAGCCATAAGACACAACAGTATTCTGCGATAAGCCACGTTGTAATCGCAAATAATTCTGATAATCGGTATTTACTTTACGCCACACGTTTTTAGGTAAAAGATAAGAGATAAAAGGTAAAACCAGCGATAGCTGGAAATGTGAGTAAAAGGTGTGTTATTTATCAATTGATAATTTTTCGCTGTCGTTATAATGCTTTTTATCGATGATAGTACCCTTGGAAAGCACTATAAGTCCAGGATTAGAACGTATCATTGTTTTGAGGGTAGTAGCATCGTTATAATAAAAGTTGAAATTGAGTTCGTATTTCTTTACAATATAAGGAGCTTTCTCCATTTGTGAGGTAAGACCTATCACGGTATATCCGTTTTTAAGAGCTTTATCGGTTACTGTTTTGATTGCCTTAAAAGCCTCTTGGTTAGCAAGGTCGAGACGATAAGAAACTACCATCAAGAGCTTTTCTTCTGCCATAAATTGTGGCAAATAGTCTGTTTCTCTATCTTTATCCTGAATATAGAAATCGTGTATAGGAGGCAATTCGGTAGTAGAGGTAGAGCTTACATATTCACCATCTACTTTTGGGAAACTTGCATCTTTAGTTACAATCACTTTTTCTTTGCCGTTTACTTTGAAAGTCCAATAATAAGTAACGGCATTGGGCGGTAATTCCATACCTTTGGGGATATTTGTTCCTATCTTATATGGACGAAAATCTTTTATGGGTAAGTGATTGTAGACGTAATATACAAAGCTTATGCAGAAAAGCACAGAGAGTACTGTAATTAATAAAGGTAAATTGCCTTTGGTAATGGGTTGTACATATTTTTGCCCCCAAAAGACGATGAGAGCTAAAACTAATAGTACCATATCTTTGGTAAACGACTGCCAAGGTGTAAATTTGATAGCATCACCAAAGCAACCACAATCAGTTACTTTGTGAAAATAAGCTGAATAGAAGGTGAGGAAGCCGAAGAATACTAACATAGCCAGCAAAAGCCACAAAGTGAGCTTCTTTTTATAGCCTACCAATAAGGTTACCCCCAAAACTACTTCGAAAATACATACCAAAATGGCAAAAGTTAAAGTGTATGGTACTAAAAAAGGCATATTGAGTACATCGGGAGCAAAATAGTCTTCCAATTTAAATGAAAAGCCCATAGGGTCATTGAGTTTTATCATTCCACTGATGATAAAAGTAACGCCTAATAATATGCGACAAAGCTGGATAAGATATTTCATATAAGTTGTTATTTAGTTGTTATGTTGATTGTTTAAATGTATGAGAGCAAACACTGCATAGTTTATCATATCTTGATAATTAGCATCAATGCCTTCACTAACTAATGTTTTTCCTTTATTATCTTCAATTTGTTTTACACGCAAGAGCTTTTGCAGGATAAGGTCGGTAAGAGAGCTCACCCGCATTTCGCGCCACACCTCGCCATAATCGTGGTTTTTAGCTTCCATAAGGGAGCGTGCTTCGGCAACTTTGGCGTCGTATAGTGCCGTTGCCTCTTCGAGACTAAGGTCGGGCTGGGTAGCTACTCCTTTATCTATTTGAATAAGAGCCATTAGGGCATAGTTGATGATGCCTATAAACTCGGCTGTCTCGTCTTCATCGATTTTGTGCTCGGTATTCTCTTGTAGCCCTCGAATGCGTTGTGCTTTGATGAGAATCTGGTCAGTAAGAGAAGGGAGGCGCAAGATACGCCAGGCACAGCCATAGTCTTTCATCTTGTTGATAAAGAGCGTACGGCATTGTTCAATAACGGTGTTATATTGTTTAAGAGTGTTCATTTTAATTAGGTGACAGGTAATGAAAGTGCAAAGGTACGAAGTAATTAGCAAATGGACAAATTTGGAAATTAGCAAATGAGGTGCGAGCGGCACTGGCAGGGGGAATTAGCAAATTAGGAAATGAGAAAATTAGCAAATGTGGAGGGTTGAGGAGTTCGGAAGGAAACGGAGGAATTCGGAAGAAGGAAGAGAGGTGTTTTGGTGAAAAAAGGCTATTAGGAGGGTGGGGTTAGCTTATA
>NZ_KB291185.1:2441-19241 GCF_000318255.2 Capnocytophaga sp. oral taxon 380 str. F0488 | reverse complement strand
TAGCAAATTTGGAAATGAGAAAATGGGGTGGTGTTGGGGTTTTAGGGAATAAGCATTAGCGGGGAGTATGGCGAAAAAGCGGAAGTGTAGCGAGGGAAAAGGGGGAATGTGGTGACGGAAAGGTGAAGAAAGACAGGCTGATGAATGAAGAGATAATGAGCGATGGGTGAAGGTAAGGCAGTGAAAAATGCTGTGAATTTTGAGATTTGATTTTAGTGATTGGGGATTTTTTGCGAAGGGTTGTACTGATTTTACCTAATAATTAGGCATTATTTATTGCTAATTACTTATAGTTTTGTACTTTTGCGCCCGAAATAACGAATATCATATGCTGAACGTTCACAACCTATCTGTTTCTTTTCAGGGCGAGTACCTCTTTGAGGACGTTGCTTTTATGCTCAATGCGGGCGACCGTGTGGGGCTTATTGGCAAGAACGGAGCGGGGAAATCGACGATGCTTAAATTGCTTTCACGCGAACTTAAACCCGATACTGGAGGCATTGCTACCGATAAAGATGTACGCATCGGATTTCTGAAACAGGATATTGATTTTGTGAAAGGACGTACCATTTTGGAAGAAGCCTATCAGGCATTTACTGAGATTAAGGCTTTGGAACGTCAGTTGGACGATATTCATCACCAGATAGAAACCCGCACTGATTACGAGAGCGAGGCGTACCACGATTTGCTTGATAAACTCAGCGACTATACGCATCGTTTCGACCTTATAGGGGGATACCAATACCAAGGTGAAACCGAGAAAGTGCTATTGGGGTTGGGCTTTCAGCGGAGTGATTTCGACAAGCTCACCGATAGTTTTTCGGGCGGGTGGCGTATGCGTATAGAATTGGCAAAACTGCTGTTGCAGAACAACGATATATTGCTATTGGACGAGCCTACGAACCACTTGGATATAGAGTCGATTATTTGGCTAGAACAGTTCCTCTCTACTTATAGCGGGGCGGTGGTAATTGTGTCGCACGACAGAATGTTTTTAGACAATGTGACCAATCGGACGATTGAGATTTCGGTAGGCAAAATATACGATTACCCGAAGCCTTACACTCAGTTTTTGGAACTGAGAAAAGAGATGCGCGAACTGCAACTCGCCTCACAAAAGAACCAAGAAAAGAAGATACAACACACTGAAAAACTCATCGAAAAATTCCGCGCCAAAGCTACCAAAGCCTCAATGGCACAGTCGCTTATCAAGAAGTTGGACAAAATAGAGCGCATAGAGGTAGACGAGGAAGACAATGCGGTGATGAACGTGCGTTTCCCTGTATCGGTAACGCCAGGGAAGGTGGTGCTGGAAATAGACGATGTATCGAAAAGTTATGGTGAAAAAGAGGTGCTCAGCCACGTGAGTTTGCTTATAGAACGAGGCAGCAAAGTAGCTTTTGTGGGACAAAACGGACAGGGGAAAACGACCCTCGCCAAGATGATAGTGGGCGAAATACCCTATGAAGGAACTATCAGGCTGGGGCACAATGTACAGTTGGCTTACTTTGCTCAGAACCAAGCCGACTACTTAGATGGAGAACTCACCGTGCTTGATACGATGTTTAATGCAGCTAATGACAGCAATCGCACTAAAATACGCGACATACTTGGGGCTTTTCTCTTCCGTGGCGATGAGGTAGATAAGAAAGTGAAAGTGCTTTCGGGAGGGGAGCGCAACCGTTTGGCATTGGCAAAGATGCTCCTTTCGGACTTTAACGTAATGGTGATGGACGAGCCTACGAACCACTTGGATATCAAATCGAAGAACGTACTCAAACAAGCCTTACAGCAATTTGAAGGGACGCTCATTATTGTGTCGCACGACCGCGATTTCTTGCAAGGGCTTACCGATAAGGTATATGAGTTTAAGAACAAACATCTGAAAGAATATCTTGGGGACATCGATTTCTTCCTCGAACAACGTGCTGCCGTTAATTTTAGAGAGATAGAACAGCAGAGCAAGAGCACTCCTGTGCAGGTAGAAAAAGAACCGCAGAAAGAAGAAAAACTCTCGTTTGAGGAGCAGAAACAGCAGAAAGCCATTCAGAATAAGCTCAACAAGATAGAGAAGAACATTACCGCTCTTGAAGACGAGCTTAAAGCGATGAATGAGCAGATGGGACAAGGCGTACAGAACGATGCTTTTTACAAGGAATACGAACAGAAAAAACAGCAGTTGGAGGATTTAATGACCGAGTGGGAATTATTAATGAGTTAAGTTATGCAACCTAAAAAAATCTTACTCTTTATTGTGGGGGTACTGGTAGCCCTCTTTACAATGACCCTTTTCAGCAGTTATCACACCACCGCCAAAGGAATGGTGCGAGAGGGTATAGTGTTTGGTGACGCGATGTTACGCTATCCGACCCCTGATATATTAGGAATGCTCTTTAAAGGGGGAGAGGAAAATAATAAAGTAGACGAACTTATTAAAGATACTAAAACCATTGTAGATGAAAAGACCGAAAACTTAGCAAAAAAGGATACCATTGTTAAGGACACGGTACAAACTTCGGAAACCAATATAGAAGGGAAAATATATTACCCGGGGAATCATACGGATTATATCAGAAGACTTAAAGAGAAACTGTGTCAGCCTACCTGCCAAATAGTGCATTATGGTGATTCGCAAATAGAAGGAGACCGTATTACCGGCTATGTGCGCAACCGATTGCAATTGGCATATACTGGCGGAGGACCGGGTTTTATCCCTATAAAAGTAGTGTACAGCCAAAACAGTGTGGACATTATTGCTTCGCCTAACTGGACGCGCTACGCTTTCTTCGACCGCAAACAGCGCAAAACGGTAGCACACGATAAGTATGGTTTGTTCTCTACCTTCTCACGTTTTACTAATTATGTGAGCAATACTGCTGATACGACTGCCTTACCCGTAGCAAAAGCCAGCTTTACGATTAAGCCTTCGGATAAATCGTATGCACGTTTAAGAAACTACACACGCTTTGGGTTGCATTATGGCAATGCGATAGCAAAAGTGAAGATACGTGTGTATCAGGACGGGAATATTCTAAGAATAGATACTCTTATCTCAGATGGTAAATACCATAATTATAAGCTCAATTTCGCATCTACTCCTAAGGAGCTAAAAGTGGAATTGGAAGGCAAGATAAGCCCCGATTTTTATGGGATTACTCTTGATGCGTCATCAGGGGTACGAATGGATAACGTAGCGATGCGAGGGGAAGCAGGACGTATATTTACACGTATGAATTACGAGCATTTCAGACAGATGAGTGCTGACCGCAAACCCGATATATTTATCTTTCAGTACGGAGGAAATACTATTCCCTATATGAAAACAGACCAACAGCTTCAAGAGTATGTAAACGCGTTGATATTTAATATCAAATGGGTAAAGCGAGCCAACCCCAATGCAATGTTTATGCTTTTAGGTCCTGGAGATATGACAACTTCGCGTAATGGACAACTCATCACCTATCCTTTTGTGCCGAAAATGAACAAACTGATGAAGGAAGAAGCCTTGAAAAATGGGATTGCTTATTTTAGTATCTTTGAAGCAATGGGAGGAGAAAACTCGATGACAGCGTGGGTGAAAAAAGGAATGGCTGTTTCGGATTACGTACACTTTACGCCACAAGGGACTAAACTAATTTCGGAAGTGTTTTACCAATGCCTACTTAACGACCTTGCGACGGTGCAATAATAGCTATGATAGATTTCTTTAAAAACTTCTTTACCTTTGAGTCGGCTCACCCACTTACTTTTGTACGGATAGACTTTTGGATATTCTTTGCTTTAGTATATGCGGTGTTTGTGCTCATCTATAAGCGTAAGCACGTGCGCAACTTGTTTTTGTTGCTTGCCAGCTTTTACTTCTATTACAAGGCAAGTGGGCTTTTTGTATTGTTATTGGTATTTAGTACTGTTACTGACTTTTATTTGGGGCATTATATCTATAATCAACAAGAAGAGCGAAGACGCAAAATAGGGGTTACTATTAGCGTTTGTGTGAACTTATTGGTACTTAGTTATTTTAAGTATGCTTATTTCTTTACTGATACTTACAATGCGCTGTTTCACACTCATCACCAAACCTTTAACTATTTAGCCTATTGGGCAAATGGGTTTGACTATAACGGTTACTTTTCAGTTGATAAAATTATATTGCCCGTAGGTATTTCTTTCTACACTTTTCAGACCATTAGCTATACAGTGGATATTTACCGCAGAAAGGTTGCACCACTGAAATCGATATTAGACTTTGGTTTTTATGTGAGTTTCTTCCCTCAGTTAGTAGCAGGTCCTATTGTACGTGCAGAAGAGTTTGTTCCTCAAATTCTCAAAAAAACAGAGATTAGCAAAGAAGAGTTTAATAAGGCGATATTCCTTATTCTTAAAGGACTTATCAAGAAGATGATATTTGCTGATTTTATCGCGTTGCACTTTTTGGATAAGGTATTTGATGCTCCTGAAATGCACTCGGGCTTTTCTAACTTATTAGCTCTGATAGGTTACTCGCTCCAAATATACGGTGATTTTTCTGGCTATACCGATATAGCCATAGGAGTAGCGCTATTAATGGGCTTCCATTTGCCTGTAAACTTCAATTCACCTTATAAGGCTTTGAACTGTGGAGACTTTTGGAAACGCTGGCACATCTCGCTTTCTACTTGGTTGAAGGACTATTTGTACATTCCGTTAGGAGGTAACCGCAATAGCACCTTAGGAACTTTTGTGTTTTCCTTGCTTTTTGTAGTGATATTGGTAGTAGCGATTGGTAACCTCGCTTTTACTTTTATCACAGGGGGATTGCTGATAGCAGGTGCGGTAGTAGCTTTTTATTACAAACCTTTTGAGCGTTACTTGACTACCAATATCAACATTATGCTCACGATGCTTATTGGAGGATTGTGGCACGGAGCTTCGTGGAAGTTTGTTATATGGGGTGGACTGAACGGTTTGGGTGTAGTAGCTTATAAGTATTGGCGCAAGGTGAGTCCGTACGAGCAGAGCAAGCTGTGGATTACTCGCGCTTGGAAGATAGCCTTTACTTTTGCTTTTATTACCTTTACACGCATATTCTTCCGAGGTAATGATATGGAGAGCATAAACATATGGTTCGCACAAGTGGCGAACAATATGAGTTGGGATACTGCTACCGAAGTGATTAGGCATAACAATATTCCATTAGGTGTTATTTTGATTGGTTATATTACCCATTGGCTACCACAGCATTGGAAAGACTATGTGGAACACGTGTTTGCCGAGAGCCATTACGCTGTGAAAATAGCGATAGCCTTAGTAGTAGTGCTCATTTGCTATCAGGCTTATTCTACCGATATTCAGCCGTTTATTTACTTCCAATTTTAGTTAGGTAAAAGGTAGGAGTAAAAGATAAAAGGGGGAGATGACCTATTGGGAATTAGTAGCTAAGAATACAATACAAGCAATAATGACTATAAGCACCAAAAAAGTTACTCCAGAAATAATAAGCCCTGCGACGGCTAATGTTTTAGGCTTCTTGCCCATTCCGATAATAGATAATATCAATCCGGTGAGCCATATGATAAGATTCACAATAGGGAGCAATACGAGGAATATTGCCACTACAGACGTTATGAACCCCACCAGACCTATGGGATTGTTATTTAGGTTGTTATCGTTATATTGCCTATTGTGAATAAACGACCAGTCGTTTGGGGTATTTTGCTTGAATTCTTCCATCTTTATTAAACAATAAATACTCAATTTTAATGCCACAAATATACAACAAAGAATTTATACTGCAAGTTAAAAAAACTTTTTTATAGGTAAAAGACACAAGCCATACGAGTAGATGTAATTAGCAGATTTGAGAATTAGCAAATGGGAAGTGAGGCTTGAAAAATTTTTATAAGAAAGAGAAGAGTTTAATAATTAAGAGCTGTTTGAAAGATGAGCGAATCTGAGGCGAAAGTAAGACGATGGAAACCTATTAAAAGTTAGAGGGAATGTTATAACGGAACAGTGTAAGAAGTGAAAAACAATTAGAGATTTAGCCAAACTCCTTTGTTATTTATTGAAAAGTTATTACTTTTGCCGTCAGAATTAGATAAGAAATAAGACACGTTATGTATTCTATCAAAAAATTATTACAAGACGGAAAAAGCATACAAGGAGAAATCACCCTTAAAGGTTGGGTGCGCACCTTCCGCAGCAACCGCTTTATTGCCCTGAACGATGGTTCTACAATCGACAATTTACAAGTAGTAGTAGATTTTGAAAATACCGACCCTGAATTGCTTAAACGTATTACCACGGGAGCAGCTATTGAAGTAAAAGGACGACTTGTGGAGAGTCAAGGTAAAGGGCAAAACGTAGAGTTACAAGCAAGTAACATCAGTATATTAGGTGATAGCAACCCTGAAGAATACCCTATCCAACCTAAAAAACACTCACTTGAATTCTTGAGAGAAAACGCTCACTTGCGTGTGCGCTCTAGTACTTTTAGTGCGGTGATGCGCGTGCGTTCTACTTTAGCTTTTGCTATTCACAAATACTTTCAAGACAATGGCTTTTTCTACGTGAATACGCCTATTATCACGGGTAGTGATGCCGAAGGGGCTGGAGAGATGTTTCGTGTAACGACCTTAGATGCCAAAAATCCACCACTTAATGAAAACGGCGAAGTAGACTACAAGAAAGACTTCTTCGGTAGGGAGACAAACCTTACCGTATCAGGTCAGTTAGAAGGTGAGACTTTTGCGATGGCGCTTGGTAAGATTTACACCTTTGGACCTACCTTCCGTGCTGAAAACTCCAATACCTCACGCCACTTAGCTGAGTTCTGGATGATAGAGCCCGAAATGGCGTTCTATGACCTTATCGACAATATGAATTTGGCGGAAGATTTTATTAAATACGTATTGCAATATACCTTGGAAGTACGTCGTGACGACCTTGAGTTCTTGAACAAAAGATTTTTAGAAGAAGAGAAGACTAAACCACAGAACGAGCGTAGCACAATGTCACTCATCGAAAAACTTGAATTTGTAATTCACAATCAGTTTAAGAGGGTGAGCTATACCGAAGCGATAGATATTTTAAAGAATAGCAATCACAATAAAAAGAAGAAATTTCAATACCCCGTAAACGAATGGGGTGTAGATTTGCAAAGCGAACACGAGCGCTATTTGGTGGAAAAACACTTTGAGTGCCCTGTAATTCTATACGACTATCCAGCAAATATCAAAGCGTTTTATATGCGCTTAAATGAAGACGGTAAAACGGTGCGCGCGATGGATATTCTCTTCCCAGGAATAGGTGAAATTGTAGGAGGCTCGCAACGTGAAGAACGTTACGATGTACTCAAACAAAAAATAGCCGACCTTCATATGGACGAGGCAACTCTTTGGTGGTACTTAGACCTTCGTAAGTTCGGTACAGCAGTACACAGTGGCTTTGGTTTAGGTTTTGAGCGCTTGGTACTCTTTGCTACTGGAATGACCAATATCCGTGATGTGATACCTTACCCACGCACACCACAGAGTGCAGAGTTTTAATGTAAGTTACATCAGGAAATATAAAAACCGAGTTACGAAAGTAACTCGGTTTTCTTGTGTAATTTTAAAAAATAAAACAATGACTAAGTTGCCATTTGGTATTTGTTTACTTTTTCTTTAGCCTTGATAAGGTCGAGATTCAAGCTGTTAATCTTTTGCTCTTTGTTGAGGATTCTTCCTTTGAACTTAGCATCGTCTTGAGGAGACAGAGCTCCTTTGGCTTTCTTTAAATTATACTTGTTTTGTTCCTTAGCTAAATCAGTTTTAGCTTTGGTAATTTTAGCCTCTATTTTAGAAACCTCAGAGTTAGCTTTGGACAAGCGTTCTTGGTTCTTTTTAGCACGAGCAGCAGCTTTTTGTTGTTCTTTAGCGGCTTTTTCTTGCTCCTTAGCAGCTTTTTGTTCAGCTTTCACAGCCTTTTCCTGCTCTTTTTGTAATTTTTGTTGAGCCTTTAACTGCTCTTTTTGAGCTTTAAGTTCTGCTTGAGACTGAGCTTGAGTAGCTTCAACAGAAGCGGGAGCAACTACCGGAGTAGTGGTATCGGTCATAGTTCCCATTTCGTCTACTTGAGCGAATGACACCTGAGCTACGAATAGCCCGGCGAACAAAGTGAGTGTGTGTAATTTCATATCTGTTAAATTATTTAGTTTTCTTATAGGGTGCAAAGGTAAGAAAAATATGCTTACTATTTCCATTTTTACAAAAGTTTAACACCAAAAAAGTCGCCTGCAAAGGAAAGAATCGCAGGCGACTAAGGAGTAAATTAAAATATAAATAGTTATGGATTATTGAACATTTCCTCTGATACGTAAGCCTTTTACAGGGCTTGATTTGGCATTGGAGGTAACAGTAATAGTTTTGCTGATAGGTCCAACACGATTAGTATCGTATTTTACTTCAATTTTCCCTTTAGCTCCTGGTGCTACGGGTTGGTTTGTCCAAGAAGGAACGGTACAACCGCAAGAAGAAGCTACGTTAGTAATTACGAGGGGTGCTTTACCAGTGTTAGTAAACTCGAACACACGCACACCGTCTGCACCTTGTTTGATGTTACCGTAATCAATTTCTTCAGATTTAAAAGAAATCTCAGCGTCTTGGGCATAAGCCATTACACCAAAAAATGCTAAAAATACAAATGTTAAAAACTTTTTCATAGTATAAAAAATTAAAAATATAAGTTTGTTTTTACGGTTATAAATATTACAACAACCGTGCCAAAGAGTATTTTTTAAGGTAAAAATTAAGATTTAATAGTGTAGAGTAAAAAAGGGTTTTAGCGAAGAGAAAACATTGTAAGTCACACAGATAAATTATTAGTAGATTGGTGGATTTGGATATTACGGTTAGCTTATACAAGCCTTATACGATATAACGGGCAAGTGAAGCCAAGATAAATCTGAGGCTAAGAAAAGTATTAAACTTTAAAAAACTAAAAGACTTATTCTATTAAAAGGCAACTAAAAAATTGTACTTGATGGTGGAATTGACGTCGTGTTAAAATTATCAATAGTTAATTGCTAATTGTGAATTGTTTTGTATCTTTGCCCTCTCACTTTAAATCTCAATAAAACTCTTACACACATATCCAGCTAACGCTGGCTTTACCTAAAAAAATGTATTTAATATTCGATACTGAAACCACGGGTTTACCCCGCCGTTGGGATGCCCCCCTTACCGATAGTGACAACTGGCCTCGCGCCGTGCAGATTGCTTGGCAATTGCACGACCAGTGGGGCGCACTCATAGAACATCAGGACTTTTTGATAAAGCCCGATGGTTTCGATGTGCCTTATGATGCCGAAAAAGTACACGGTATTTCTACCCAATTAGCAGAAGCACAAGGTGTGCCTATCGCTGAGGTGTTCAAAGCCTTCAACGAGGCGCTCAGCAAAGCAAAATACGTGGTAGGACAAAATATAGGCTTCGATATCAATATTATGGGGGCTGAGTTTCACCGCTATGGAGTCGAGAGTCCGCTTACGCAGATGCCTGTAATCGATACTTGTACTGAGGCAACTGCCAACCTTTGCCAGATAGCAGGCGGGAAAGGAGGTCGTTATAAGCTGCCTACCCTCACTGAGTTGCACTCTTTCCTCTTTGGCGTACCCTTTGCCGAGGCGCACAATGCCACTGCCGACGTAGAGGCAACCACCCGCTGTTTTTTTGAATTGATACGTCGTGGTGAAGGCTTTCAAGAAGGTACTTTCAGTAGCGACTATATCAAAGAATTTCAAGGGCATCACACCTCACCTATAGCTCTTATCGGACTCAAGCACGTGAACCTCAAAGAGGCTTCCGATGCCTTGCGAAAAAGCAGTAGCACTGCACAAACTACAGAACCTCACGTCGATGCTTCACTGTTAGAAAATGCGGTGTTTGCCCACCTCCATAACCATACACAGCACTCTATATTACAGTCTACTACGTCTATAAAAGACCTCGTAAAAATCACCGCTAAAGAAAAGATGCCTGCCGTGGCTCTTACCGATAGCGGCAATATGATGGCTGCCTTTCACTTTGTGCAAGCCGTACAAGGACATAACAAAGAGGCGGAAGCTAAAAACAAAGAGGCTCAAGAAAAGGGTGAAACACCTACCGAAACGCTTATCAAGCCTATTATAGGTTGTGAGTTCAATATCTGCGAAAATCACTTAGATAGAACCCGACAAGACAACGGCTACCAAGTAGTGATTTTGGCTAAAAACAAACAAGGTTATCACAATCTTACCAAAATGGCTTCTATCGCCTCTACCAAAGGGTTTTACTATGTACCTCGTATAGATAAGGCGATTGTAGAGCAGTACAAAAGCGACCTAATAGTGCTTTCTGGAGGTATGAATGGTGAAGTACCTTCAAAAATACTGAATATCGGTACCAAGCAGGCGGAAGAGGCGCTTTTGTGGTGGAAAGAGCAGTTCGGTGACGACTTCTATCTGGAGATGATGCGCCACAACCAAGAAGATGAAAATCGCGTAAACGAAACCCTTGTAGAGTTCTCTAGAAAATATGGAGTGAAGCTCATTGCTACTAACAATACCTTCTATCTACATAAAAAAGACGCCAATGCGCACGATATTTTGTTGTGTGTAAAGGATGGCGAAAAACAAAAAACACCTATTGGGCGCGGTCGTGGCTATCGTTTTGGGATGCCTAACGACGAGTATTACTTCAAAACTTCAGCCGAAATGAAGGCACTCTTCAAGGATATACCCGAAGCAATTCTCAATATTCAAGAAATTATCGATAAGGTAGAACCCTACGGATTGACGCGTGATATCCTCTTGCCTAAGTTTGATATTCCTGAAGAATTTCAAGTAAGTGATGACCCCACAGGTAAGAAAGGTGAAAACAACTATTTGCGTCATCTCACTTATGAAGGGGCTAAACGCAAATACCCCGAAATTACCGATGAAGTGCGCGAGCGTTTGGATTTTGAGCTTTCTATTATCGAAAAAACGGGTTACCCTGGTTACTTCCTTATAGTACAAGATTTTATTGCTGCAGCGCGACGTATGAACGTATCGGTAGGTCCTGGAAGGGGTTCGGCTGCGGGCTCGGCAGTGGCGTTCTGTTTAGATATTACCAATATGGATCCGATTAAGTACGACCTGCTCTTTGAGCGTTTCCTTAACCCTGACCGTGTGTCGATGCCCGATATCGATATTGACTTTGAGGACTCGGGTCGCCAAGATGTAATCAACTATGTGATTGATAAGTATGGCGAGAGTCAGGTAGCGCGGATTATCACTTATGGTAAAATGGCTGCCAAATCGGCAATCAAAGATACGGCTCGTGTGCTGGATGTGCCTTTACAAGAGTCGAATAGATTAGCGAGCTTGGTACCTAATGGGGTATCGTCCTTAGGGAAAATGTTCGGTTGGGACGATAAAACCCTCAAAGAAAAAGTGCGCAGTGAAGAATTACCAAAAGTAGACGAGCTGAAACGTCTTTTAGTAGGAGAAGGGGAGGAGGACAGTACCCAAACTATTCAGCAGGCAAATATTATTGAAGGTTCGGTGCGTAACACAGGTATCCACGCTTGCGGGGTGATTATTACACCCGATGATATCACTAACTTTGTGCCGGTAGCTTTAGCCAAAGATTCAGACTTGTTTGTGACTCAGTTCGATAACTCGGTAGTAGAGAGCGCAGGATTACTGAAAATGGACTTCTTGGGGCTCAGTACCCTCACACTTATCAAAGACACTATTGAAAATATCAAACAAACGCATAATATAGAGCTGGATGCAGAGGCTTTTCCGCTTGACGATAAAAAGACTTACGAACTCTTCCAGCGCGGTGAAACGGTCGGGATTTTCCAGTACGAGTCCACTGGTATGCAAAAGTATATGCGAGAGCTTAAACCTACCGTCTTTGCTGACCTGATAGCGATGAATGCCCTCTACCGCCCAGGTCCATTGGAGTATATTCCTAGTTTTATCAAGCGGAAACACGGTATTGAGCCTATTGAGTACGACCTCCCCGATATGGAGGAATACCTCAAAGAAACGTATGGAATTACCGTATATCAAGAGCAGGTGATGTTGCTATCGCAGAAATTGGCAGGTTTTACCAAAGGTGAAGCCGACGTGCTCCGTAAGGCGATGGGTAAGAAACAAATAGCCGTGCTAGCCAAGATGAAACCTAAGTTCATTACCCAAGCTTCCGAAAAAGGTCACGACGCCCAAAAACTCGAAAAGATATGGGCAGACTGGGAGAAGTTTGCCGCTTATGCGTTCAATAAATCGCACTCCACCTGCTATGCGTGGGTGGGGTACCAAACTGCCTACCTAAAAGCCAATTATCCTGCCGAGTATATGGCAGCGGTACTCTCTAACAATATGAATGACATCAAAACGATTACCTTCTTTCTAGAAGAGTGTCACCGAATGGGTATCAAGGTGTTACCTCCTGATGTGAATGAATCGTTGTACAAATTTACCGTAAATAAAAACGGTGATATACGTTTCGGTATGGGGGCTGTGAAAGGAGTAGGAAAAGCAGCAGTCGATACGATTGTAGAACAACGCCAAGAGCGTCCTTATACCTCTATTTTCGATTTGGCAAAACGTGTAGATTATAAGAGTATCAACAAGAAAGCCTTTGAAAGTATCGCTTTGGCAGGAGGTTTTGATTCGTTCACCAATGTACACCGCGCTCAGTACTTCCACGCTGAAGCTGACGGCGTTCCCTTTCTCGAAAAAGCCATTCGCTTTGGTACTAAATACCAAGAGAGTAAGAACTCTGCCCAAATGAGTCTGTTTGGTGGTGAGAGTGAAGTAGATATCCCTGAACCTGCTGTGCCTAAATGTGAAACGTGGGGTAACCTTGAGCAGTTGCGCCGTGAGAAGGAGGTGGTAGGTATCTATATCTCAGGGCACCCGCTCGACGATTTTAAGCACGAGTTACAAAACTTTTGCAATATCAGTCTATCGGAATTGCAAGACTTACAACCTTTTATTAACCGTGAACTCACTGTTGCGGGTATGGTAGCTGACCTGCAACATCGTACGGCTAAGAACGGAAAAGGTTACGGCTTTTTTACTCTTGAGGATTACGACGGCTCTTACGAGTTTAAACTCTTTGGAGATGATTATTTGAACTATCAGAAATATATGGTACCAGGAGCGTTTTTGTATATCAAGTTTAAGATAGTGGAAGGATTTTTGAATAGGGAAACCAACCAAAGAGGCGAACCTCGAATACAGTTTCTACAGATGATGCAGTTGCAAGATGTGATGGAAACCCTCTCTAAAAAACTTACTTTACACGTGAATATAGAGGAGATTAACCAAGATTTGATTGCAAAATACAAAGATTTACTACAAAAGCACAAAGGGAAACAGTCTATTTACTTTGTTGTGCACCATCACAATGAAAATATTCACCTAAATATGGAAAATGGTAATCTAAAGGTGGCGATTACTAAATCTTTTTTAGATGATTTAGACGCTCTATTTGCAAAATATCATCTCAATGACCGCAGAATGGAGAAAATAGTTGCTAAAAAGACAGAAGATACTCACGACGACGAGGAAATGGCAATGGAGGATTTAGGATTATCGGAGTAGACAATTAGTTAATTTCTATTTTGACTGCTGACTGCTAACAGCTAAAAAAATCTTCAATCGTAACTCGTAGTTTGTAATTATTTTGTACTTTTGCACAACCACTTAAAAAGAAAAAGAAATGAGTGCATTGAGCGTTAATCACCTGTTGGGCATTAAGTATATCACCGAAAAGGATATACAGTTAATATTTGAAACAGCTGACCACTTCAAGGAGGTTATTAACCGTCCTATTAAAAAAGTGCCTTCGTTGCGCGATATTACTATTGCCAATCTCTTCTTCGAGAATAGTACGCGCACTCGTCTTTCCTTTGAATTGGCAGAAAAACGTCTTTCTGCCGATGTGATTAACTTTTCGGCTTCTCAATCATCGGTAGCCAAAGGGGAAACCTTAGTAGATACCGTGAATAATATCCTCTCGATGAAAGTGGATATGGTAGTGATGCGTCACCCGAACCCAGGTGCGGGAGTCTTCCTCTCACAACACGTGAAAGCCTCAATTGTAAACGCTGGCGATGGAGCTCACGAACACCCTACACAAGCACTTTTAGACTCATATTCTATACGCGAACGCTTGGGAGATGTAGCAGGTAAAAAAGTAGTGATAGTGGGGGATATACTACACTCGCGCGTGGCACTTTCGAACATCTTTGCACTCCACAAGCAAGGAGCTGAAGTGATGCTATGCGGACCTCAAACACTTATTCCTAAATACATTCATAAATTGGACGTGAAGGTAGAAACCAATTTGCGCAAGGCTTTGAGCTGGTGTGATGTGGCTAATATGTTGCGTATCCAAAACGAACGACTCGACATCAGTTATTTTCCTTCCACCCGTGAATATGTACAACAATACGGACTCACCAAAGAGCTATTGGATAGCCTTGACAAAGAAATAGTGATTATGCACCCAGGACCTATCAATCGAGGGGTAGAAATTACCAGCGAAGTTGCTGATAGCTCCCAATCGATTATTTTACAACAAGTAGAAAATGGGGTAGCTATACGAATGGCAGTGATTTATTTGTTGGCGAGCAAGATTTAATAAGGTAAAAGATAAAAGGTAAAAGATAAAAGGTAAAGCCAGCGAGGGCTCACAGCTGGGTATGTGAATAAAAGATAAGAAAAGCGCGATGTTTACTATTCAAACATCGCGCTTTTTAATTGTTAATGTCAATTATTAATTGTTGTTATCTTCTAATTCTGATGGTGATAAGGGCAAAGATAAAAGTGGTGAAAAAGGAGAATATAGCATACACAAGGGCAGGTTTGGTCATATCGGTATTGCCCATAAGGGTACCTGCTACCAATATCGCCAAAGCAGTGTTTTGTAGACCTACTTCTATACTGATAGTCGTTGCTTGTACACCCGGTAATTTAAAAGATTTCAGAGCGATAAAATAACTAAGTGTCATTGCGCTGAGGTGCATTAGGAGCGTAGCAGGCAAGAGTCGGATTATTTCATCTACTGAAATACCACTTCCTCCTGATTGTTTATCACCGAAAAACTTGATAAAGAATACAATTCCCAACAATATGGTATTAGTTACTTTTAAAGGAAAACGGATTTTAAGAGATACATTAGGGAAAAACCGGTTGAAGAATAAGCCCAACAAAGCTGGTATTATAATGATTTTGGCTACTTCCCAGACCATATTGAATATAGGGAGCGACACTTCGGTATGACCCCCCATAAAAACTCCTACTGCCCAATTAGACAACACCGGAATGGTAAACAGTATGAGCAAGCTATTGATAGCGGTAAGAGCTACTGCCAAAGCGGTATCGGCTTTGATGAGATAACTAATGAAATTGGAGGTAGTACCTCCAGGACATATTGATACGATGATGAGTCCTACTTTTTCGGCAGGGGGTAAATTAGAAAACTCGGCAATGATAAAAGCACAGATAGGCAAGAAGACCATCTGCAAGAAAAGCCCTAAGTACAAGGGCTTTGATTTTTTGAATATGTTTTCGAAATCGGAGAAGCGCAACGAACTGCCTATCGCAAAGGTGATAAGCATAAGCACTGCCGAAAGGAGGTAATCTATAAACATCAGCGATTAGCTTTTCTAATAAGTATAGGTATAGGTAGCTTTATGAGCGTTGTTTTTCTTATATTCAGCGGACTTAGGTGTATTGTTGCTATTCCATTGATAGCTAAAAGTACGAGTGGCATTCTCTAAATCTTTATAGTCAGCTTGGGTGTTATTATGGAGGTTTTTAGTATAAGAAATTACATTGTGAGCGACTGTTCTTATAAGAGGGTCTCTGTAATAATCGCCATAGTAGTTGTAATTACTTATCAACTCTATTTCAGCTAAATATTTAAAGAGGTCTCGCTGATAGATATTCGGTTTATTATCGTATTGGTAAGTACAAGTGCCTTTGGTATTTTGGTCAGGAACAGCCCCTACATAAGTTGCTTTTTCAAGAGAAGCTACTGTACCATCGGGATTGAGGGAATAAATATAATAGTCGTTAAAACCAGCGAATGAGCTATGAGCTATTATTGTTATTTTGTTTTTATCATAAGTGTAGCTATATTTATTTATTTCACTACCACTTTCAGTAGTTTTTTTGGATATCTTACCATTGGCATATTCATAACTTATCTTTTGAGCGTTATCATTACGGACAATTGATTGTAAGTGATTTCCGTTATAAGTAAAGTTATAGGTATAGTTTCTGTTGCTTTGAGAATTACTTTTAATACTGATAGCAGTTATCAACTCGCCGTTATAAGTGATGGTATAGACTTCATCAGTAGTGGGGGTACCGTTATCGACTACTTTTCTTTCAAAAGCAGTAATTTTATTACCACTTAACGTATAGGTTTCAGTGGTTTTAACAGTGCCTATACTACCAATAGTTTCCTCTACTATTGTTTTAGGAAAAGCACCGCCAGGGGTAGTTTCATCATTGTTGTCTTTTTTACAAGAAAGAAAGATAAGTGTAAGACCTATGGCTAATAATAATGTTTTTTTCATTGGTTATATACTTTTATGGCGACAAAGGTACGAAACATTTTTTAATTAACAATAAGAAGTGTGAGCCACACGGGCAGGGAAAAAATTAGCAAATTAGGAAATGAGAAAATTAGCAAATGTGAAGGGTTGAGGAGTTCGAAATATAGCGGAGGAGAACGAAAGAGAGCTGAGAGGAATTTTGGTGAAAAAAGGCTATGAGAAGGGTGGGGGTAGCTT
>NZ_KB291185.1:0-2421 GCF_000318255.2 Capnocytophaga sp. oral taxon 380 str. F0488 | reverse complement strand
AAATCGGGGTTTCGAGGCGAAAGAAAGGGAAAAGGCACTAAGCCTTAGGCCATAGACACTAGGGGGGAATATGACGGAAAAGAGAGAGGAAAGAAAAAAGTAAGGTAGGGTAGGGAGAAGAAGAGTAATAGAAGTTTGGGGAGTTAAAGGTAAAGAAAATGAGGAAATAGGCTTAAAAACAAAAAGGACTGCCAGAGAGTTTCTGGACAGCCCTTTTTAGTTTATTATAAAAGTACTATTTTTTGATATATAACCAGCCTACTTCAGATTGTTTATTATTATTCTGATCGTAGTATTCAATCACATAATAGTAAGTACCTTGTGGAAGTTTATCGGCAGCTTCTACTGTCACACGACCGTCGGAGATACCTCTAAACACGCGGGTTACGTTGTCGTAGCCACTTACCTCAAATACTTTCACGCCCCAACGGTTGTAGATACGTACCACATTGTTCGGATAGTTTTCTATACCACCAATATGGAAGTGGTCGTTTTTACCGTCGCCATTTACTGACATACCGTTGTAAGGTATGAGCTTGTCCACTATATCAACCGTTACAGTAGCACTGCTACAGCCTGCGGAGTTACAGATTTCGTACACAAAAGTATCGGTTCCTACAAAACCTGTGTGAGGCCTGTATTCTACCGTATTATCGGCATTTACAACTACTGTACCGTTTGCAGGTTGAGTTACTACATTAGGAGTAGTCGCTAAGTTGAGGGTATCGTTCGCTAACACGGCAATATTTATAGGAGTATTCAACGCTGTAGAAACCCTATCGTCTACCGCTACTGGCAATACTGTAGGAGTTACTGTTGTAGGTGATACAGTGATTGTTACTACACCTGTTACACAACTTGTAGGGGTTGCCGTTGTACATACTTGATAAGTAATAGTGTATGTACCGCTTGCTGTGCCGGTTGGAACGGTTACTGTTCCATCAGGATTCAAGGTTGGAACGGTTCCTCCTGGTACTTGTGGCGTTGCTGGAGTTACTACGGTGATAGTAACGTTACCTGTTGGGCCTGTAGTAACTGATTGAGTTCCTACAGTTCCTCCTGTGGTGATATTTCCAGCTGTAGTTGTGGTTGTATCGGTGTATACCATATTGTTGTTTGGCAATATTGGTACGGGTTGTCTCACCGTTACTGTCACTGTTGCTTCTGTACTGCAAGCTGTAGGTGTTGCTACTGAACAGATATGATATGTATATGTGTAAACTCCTGGGATTGCATTAGCTGGTACCGTTACCGAACCGTTGCTTCCTATTGTAGGTACTCCTGTACCTGTTGGCGCAGTAGTTACACTTACTGTTACATTAGTAGCTGTTGCTGATGCAACTCCATCGACAGTATCATTACTCAATATAGTTCCTACTACTGTTGCTGTACCACTTGTTGGCACATCGTAAGTATTATCACCTGCTGTAGGTGTGGCTGTTGCTGTAGGTGATACAGTGAGTACTGTTGTACCACTTACACAAGTACTTGGTGTTGCTGTTGTACAAACATCGTAAGTAATTGTGTAGACTCCTGGAAGCAATGTGCCTGGGACTGTAATAGTACCATCAGGATTCAATGTAGGAGTAGGAGCTCCAGGTGCTGCACCTGGTGTTACTACTACATTGGTAATAGTTACATTACTTCCTGTTGCAGAAGTAGTGGTACCGTCTGGTTTCACTATATCATCATTGTTCAAGATACTTGGTGTTGTACTAGTACCTGTTTGCGTTACTGTAAGGTTTTCAGGACGGATAATAGGTGATGGCTGACTTACAGTAACTGTAAGGGTACCACTTGTACAAGCTACAGGTGTAGCTGTTGTACATACATCATAAGTGATAGTATATACACCTGGAGGTGTGGTAGGTGGTATTTGTACATTACCTGTAGTTGGATCTATCACTGGTGTATTAGGTGTGATAGGACTTGTTATAGTAATAGTTACATTTCCACCAGTACCTGCCGTTGCTGACTGAGTACCTACTGTATCGTTTGTCAATATATTACCTATTGTACGGGTTGTTGTACTTGTAGGTGTTGATGGTACTATTGGTAAATTATCTGGTGTAATTACTGGAACCTCGCCTACTACTACTGTAGCGGTTGCTGTTTTACAGTTAGAAGGATTCAATACTTCACACACTCTGTATACTATATTATAAGTACCTGACTTAGTACCTGTTGGTACAGTTATCTTACCTGTAGTGGTGTTTAAAGTAGGTGTAGGTGTACCTCCTAAGCTTGTTGCTGGAGTTACTACTGCTATAGTTACAGCTGTTGAACTTACTGGGTTTCCACCTAAAGTTGCCGTATCTATTACAGTTTCTGTTGAAGTAGTTCCTGGTGCTAAAGGATATACTTTAGAAGGTACTACTAATTCAGGGGCACCTACAGTTACCACTACAGTGCGTGTTCCTG
>NZ_KB291184.1:9828-11975 GCF_000318255.2 Capnocytophaga sp. oral taxon 380 str. F0488 | reverse complement strand
CCAAAGTTTGAAACTTTGGCAAAGTTAATCTTCTCTGGTGCAAGCTTGTAACTCGCACCCCATTTGCTAATCTCTTAATTCCCTAATTTTCTCATTCTCTAATTTCCTCATTCCCTCATTTTCTAATTATTTATTGTAACTTTGCCAAAAGTTTAAACGGATTTGTTATGTTTATCTTTGTCTTGTAATATTTCTCGTATTATTAACGTATAAAACTAAACTTTTATGGATATCATAAATTGTATTTTAGGAGTGTTTTACATAACAATGGGAATTCTAATCTCAAAATTCCCTAACTTATTATCAGGCTATAACACATTGTCTGATGAAGAGAAAGAATCTTTAAAAAACACAGATTATACGCTGTATCTGCGTAATGTCTTTATTATTTGTGGATTAGCTTCTATTTTTTTAACTTTTTTGTCTCGTTCCGTTGTTTGGGACATTGGTATTTCCATATTACCAGGCTTGCTTATTCCCATTTTATCCGTATTACGATTTAATCCTATAAAAAAACAAGCTTTTTCTAAAAAAGATTTTTACATTGTTCTTTTCTTAATCGGGGCTGTGTGTATTTTTCTTTTTTATGGAATGAGAGAAAGTGATATTGAGGTTAGCAAAGAAAGAATTGAGAATTCAGGTCTTTATCATTTTAATATTAAAATGAAAGATATTGATTCAATAACTCTTGTTAACGAATCACCTAAATTTGTTTTGCGAACTAACGGCTTTGATGTAGGAATCATCAAAAAGGGATTTTTTAAAACCGAAAAAGGTGATGTATATAAACTTTCTTTACGTGTTAATACAAAACCTTACATTAAGATTTATCACTCCAAAAATCAAATACTTCTTTTGAATTATGGCGATTCTATACAAACTTTACAATTATTCAATAATATCAAAAACACATATGAAATGAACCCAAATTTTATAATTTCGCCTAAAACATTAACTCTTATTACGGACATTCAGTTGTACAGCCACATAGTTGTGAATCCCCTTTAAATTTTGTAGTTTTTCCATTGATAACAACTATTAAAAATTGCATAACGCATTACAATGGCATAATTATTGCAACAAACTTTAATATTAATTTTTTAAATTGAATCAAGTATGAAAAAAATTATTGCTTTAGTATCAGTGATTTGTTTATCACTAGTAGCTTTTTCTTCTATATCTTGTAGCAAGAATGATGACCCAGCAGACAATGACCTTTTTGTAGGAACCTACAAAGGTAAAATCTCTTATTCAAATGGAGATGAAAAAAAATCTGCTGATAACGGAGCTGTGACAGTTGTTAAAACAGGAAATGACTATTATTTCCGTTTTTCAGATGGTATTCCTGACCTTAAAGGTGTTAGCTTCAAAAAAGAAGGAGATAACACTTTAGTAAACATCGACTTGAAAGATGGTGTAAAACTCATTAGAATCAACGCCTCTTCATTGAACATTTTGTATACTACAGATGGAAAAACCTGGACTGCTAACGCAAGTAGGTAATTCTAAAAAAGAAGTACTAAAAAACCCCGAAAATATATATTTTCGGGGTTTTTTCATTTTTAATATGTGCTATTCCTTCCTTATTACTTCTTTTTAAATATCAAATTTATCAAGAATAAAATAACAATAGCTCCAATAGCTCCTGTCAAGATAGCACCAATCCATCCTCCTCCAAGTGAGACGTGAAACACATCTCCTAAAAGCCAATATCCCACGATACTTCCAAGAATACCAATAATGATATTGCCGATAAGACCTAATCCACTACCTTTGTAGATAGTTCCTCCTAACCATCCAGCGATGGCTCCAATAATAAGTGTTGCGATAATACCCATAATTTTTAATATTAAATTAGGGTACAAAGGTAAGAATTATTATTTAAAAAACAAATAAAAATCATAAAAGGGAGAGGATTCGCTCGCTTTACTTGGCGTTATTGTTCAGATTATTTACTTATACATTTTGTGAATTGTTTTCAAATTTTGTACTTTTGCAATTGATAACAACACAATCCCTTTTCTCCAGCCCCGTAAGGCGTTGTGAATTGCTTTCAATTTTTATAGTTTTGTGATTGATAACAACTAAAGAAGTACAAGCAACTCAACGGAAAAGGTTGTGAATTGCTTTCAAATTTTGTAGTTTTG
>NZ_KB291184.1:0-9808 GCF_000318255.2 Capnocytophaga sp. oral taxon 380 str. F0488 | reverse complement strand
CAAATTTTGTAGTTTTGCGATTGATAACAACAATATAAAAAAAATACGCAAAAAAGTTGTAGTTGTGAATTGCTTTCAAATTTTGTAGTTTTGCGATTGATAACAACAATTGCAAAAATTCGGCACGGCAGACCGATGTTGTGAATTGCTTTCAAATTTTGTAGTTTTGCGATTGATAACAACTATTGCTTGGTGCTTAGAGTACTTGTTGGTGTTGTGAATTGCTTTCAAATTTTGTAGTTTTGCGATTGATGACAACTAGCCCATTCATAACCAGCGTTAATAAGTCGTTGTGAATTGCTTTCAAATTTTGTAGTTTTGTGATTGATAACAACGTTGAAACTGGCTTGTTGTCGAGCTAATTCGTTGTGAATTGCTTTCAAATTTTGTAGTTTTGCGATTGATAACAACAAAGTACACTTTAACCTGCAAGGGCGTGAGGTTGTGAATTGCTTTCAAATTTTGTAGTTTTGCGATTGATAACAACTGTTTGTATTTAATTTTATACTATCTTTGCCGAAAATTTAATTTATATATCTTATGAAAAATCTAATTAAAATAACCGGTATTATAGCAATGATTGTTTTCTTATCAGTTGCTTGCTCAAATAGTACAAATAGTACTAAAATCAATTCTTCTGAAAAAAAAGAAAGTTTTTCAGAGAATAAAATGGTAAAGTTGTTTAACGCTTACTATTATGATTTTCCTAATAACAAAGACTATTACTCAAAAAATGAGTATGACTCAATTGATGAGTTAATGAGAAATACGTTTGGCAATTGGGAATACTTAATGAGTTCTAGGAATGAATTTAAAACAGAAATGAGTAAAATTAAAAAGCTTATAAAAGAAGCAGAGGAGATGTCTAAAAGTAAATTTTTTCTCCAAAGAGGAGAATATAATATGCCAGAATACATATATTTCACTCCTAAAGATGATACAGGCTATGATATGTGTGAAATACCTGTAGGAATTTCTTCTATTACACGTATGTCATATAGTATGGATAAAATATCTATAAAAGACTATGTTAAGGAAACTTCATTATATGTATTGCATTCAAAAATGAGGGATAGTGTAGATGTAAAATCTTTAGCTTTAGACCCTGCAACTACAGAAAAATTATTAGAAGCCCAAAACTATACAGGTCTTTAAATAAAAGGAATGCCCCATATTTATAAAACTACCGAATATTTGTTTTAAATAAGTTTTTAACTTATTTATTTGTGTTGTGAATTGCTTTCAAATTTTGTAGTTTTGTGATTGATAACAACGAAAGGTTACTTTTATACAGCGTAAAACCTGTTGTGAATTGCTTTCAAATTTTGTAGTTTTGCGATTGATAACAACTTAATGACTCATATAACTTCAAATGAGCAGGATTGCCTATGTAAATAGAACGGTATAACATAGTTTAAAGAGTGTTTTATTGGTTTTTAAAAAGGGGTTTTAATATTCGCCTATGCTTACAATATCGCCTAAGTGATTAATACGGACTTTTACGATATCTTTTAACCCTGACAAGCCTTCTCTTTTCCAAGTTGTATTTTTTAGAACATTATCTGTCTCTACATTAGTTTCTAGGTGATGTCTAAAGAAATAATCTTTAGTAGCTATTTTTTGTACTCTAAACAAGTTAGGACTTATCTGTTTTTTGTTCTTAGGATCTAACAAATCTATTTCGGCAGGATTAAAACCTGTTGCTTCGTTAGGAAATACAAACATTTCATTCTGTTTCATCGTAAACAGAAATTGCCAACCTTCTTCTTGTTTATAGGTTTTATCAATAATAGGAAGTCCTTGCTGAGTTCGTACTACCGCTTCAAAGAAAGAGACAATTTGTTCCTGCAAATTACCTTCTTTATCCCTATAAATAGCCACGTGGTGGTTATTGCCTGTACTTACATAATCTACAGGAATTTCTTTCCCTTCTTTATTTAAAGTAGTTTTTCCTAAATGGTCTTTCCCTATGTGCAAAGGTTGAGCGTTGTTCACGCCACTTATAGTAACGCGTTTAATCGCAATTCCTTTTTCTTTATTGAGCCAAATAGGATTCTTTTCTAAGTCTACAAAGGCTTTTTCTGGATCATTATTATATACTCGAAGCCTTTCTATAAGGATATTTCTCACACCTTCATCTACAACTTTTTCAATAGATTTTAGATTAGGAACAAATTCTTTGGAAGTAGGATTTTTAGGTACTATTTTTTTTCTTACAGAAAAATCTTCTTCCAAGTAGGTGAGATTTACTTTTTCTGGCAAAGTTTTAGTTTTTGCTTCATCTAAATAAATAGGGTTTTTAGATAGTGCGTTCTTACCTGTAAAGGCTTTTTTAGGGTCGTTGTCATTAGCTTGCAATCTTTTTAGCAATGCTTCGCGATAAAGAGGATTAGAGACTTTTGCGATAGTTTCTTTATCAAACTTTACACCTACTTTTTCTTCTTTATTGACATAATATTGGTATTTGCCATATATAGTTTCTTTGTGTAGCTGACCTCTTGGAGTGAGTGTAATTTGTTGTTTATTAGTGCCAGCAGGTTTATTTGTGTTTTTGGTAACTACTTTATTTTTTGCTTTGTGCGAAATGAATATTTCTTCGAGGTGTTTTTTTGCTACTTGTCTAAAGTTAGGTATAGGTTCTATAAAAACTCTCTTATTCTTACCATTATTAGTTGGAACTTTAATTGTTTCTTTTTTCTCGATAGCTAAAATAACCGAATAATTTTTGTTGTTCTCGTCTTTTCGAGCGTTGAGATGATTGAGGTACTGTATGTATGAAGGTTTGGTAAAAGCCACTGTAAGGGCATCCATTGCGTGGTGACGATGGTCGTTGCGTTTTGTCCAATCCTTAATCACAGTTACTTTGTTGCCATCTTTGCGTTCCTCTACTTCAGTAAGTCCTAACGACTGATATTTAGGCATATTTAGCTCTTTCATCACATCCACCAAACTCCAGTCTTCGCGCAATCTATCGGTGATACTTCCTGAGGTAGAAAGCACATTTTTAGTTACTTGGAAAAGTATTTCTTTAGCTTTTTTGGCTATATACTGAGTATCTCTCAGATCTCTATTGATAAAGCCATCACCTATTTCAGAGGCTTTTTTGAGTAAATTCTTGTATTTAGCAGGAGAAATGTTTTTTGTTTTATAAGCATTTTCCACTCTAGCAAGGTATTGATTAAGTTTTTCTTCATTTTTTAAGGAAGTGATATAATCAAAAGCTGTAGATTCTCCTTTTTTGATATTAAAATCTTTGAAAGCTAATGTTTTGTTAGAAAAACTATCGTCGAACACTCTTGCCTTAGGAACAATGTGCTCTATATCTATATTCTTGCTAAACAATACATCTGGAGCTATATAGGTATTTGTATATAGTTCTTTATAGCCATTGTGTTCCAATTCTTTATACAAACGATAACGGATGATATCGGATTTAGTAGGATTCTTGATGCCAAATTCTTTCTGAAGTATTTCGCTAATTTTTTGATGTTCTGATTTAGCTTTGTTTATATTTTGGGTCATTTCATACCTCTTTTGCGCATTTTTCTTTAACTCACGAGCTAATTCAATGCGAATTTCATCGAAATGGAAGTATTTTGTAATTTTCCCTTCAGCATCTCGTTCACTGTTTTTCTCAATCAAAGCGTTCACTACATTGATCATCTGATTGAGAATCTTCTCAACTACAGGATTTCTCAAAGCGTTCTTTTTAAGTAGTGGAATAATATTTTTCAGTTCACGAGCCTCTAATTCTTCTGTGGTTAAAGATAGTTTAGAGTGCTTATAACCTGCCATTTCACAAGCTGTGCTATACTGATTTTCTTTTATATTAGGGTATATCTTGCGGATAGCTTTAGTAGATAGGCTACCGTAGTCATCTTGCAAGGCTACATTGGCGAGTATTCTAGCGTGTTCTCTCTTAAAAGCGTATTTCTTTTCTAAGATTCGGTAAAGAGTTTCGTTACCAGAGGTAGAATCATCACTTTCATAGGAATAAAGCAAATGCCACAACTGATAGGAATCCTGCTCTTCAAAGTCTTTTACAGGCAAAAGAGGGTCAAAATAAAGGATTTTAGTACATATTCCTAATGCTTGGAAGATAGCTTTTACACTTTCTCTGATTTCGGAAGCTGAAAGAGGAGATTCGTCTAAAGACCAATCGTCTTTTGTAGATTTTATTTGTAAAATATCTTTCACATCGTGAGCTTCCATTTCAACAATCTTCAAATAGGCTTCATAGAGTGCTTTTTGAGTGCGATTTCCTTCTAATTGATTGTAGTTGATTTCCCATTCTTGAGGAGAATAGCCTAATAATTTCAGTACTTTATCCGATTTCAAGTCTCCTTTTAGGTTCAGTTCGTCAAAAAGGAGTTGCTTGCATTCCATATCCAAACTAAAAATCGTTTGAGAAGATTCATTGAGCAAATCTAACTGAGTAGTCTTAGCAGAGATTTTCTTTTTCCTAATACCTTTTCTTTTGCAGATAACATTATTGAGTATTTGCCAAATCTTAAATTCTTGAAACAAAGGAGAGGATTTAGGGACAACACGAGCTCCAATGTTTTTAGTTATAGTTTTTCCGTCTTTTTCTATCTCAATTTCTTTGCTCTCAAACTCACAAAATGATATCAATCCTTTTTGAGATTTAGGTTTACGTTGATAAAAAATTACCACATCACGGATTTGCTTTTTAAGTTCATCAGTTAATTCTTTGTGAAATAAAGCTTGAGTTTCCCAAATGCGTTCAAACTCATCTAAGTAATCCTGACGGTAAAACACTTTATTTTTAAGGCTATTATGTCTATTTTCCTGAAGCTGTGCATACAAGTATTGCCCTACTGTTTGACGATTGAAATAGAGTTCTTTACTTCTATCGGAAATAGCGCCTAAATAGCCACTTGCATTGTTCAAATTATTATTGATTTCGGTTAAGACATAAGCTACTTCTTCTTTTGAAAGTTGTTTAGATACAGCCTCCGCACGCCACTGATAAGCTTGCAAACGAACAGATTCTTTTGATCCCTTATTTTCAGCTGTGTCAAAATGATATCTTTTAGAAAAAGCTTTTGAAGTAGCATCCTTACCTTTCCCTTGCAATTCTTTATAAAAAATATCTGTTAGGATATCAGGGTAAAACTGTTTTTGAAAATTCCAAACGAGGTCAAATTCTTTTTGTAAATCTGAACGATAAAAGTCTGGGAGGAGTTTTTTGTTTTGTTGAAGTAATTGTAGCGATAACTGTCCTGGAGTTAAGTTTTCATCATAGAGGCGCTTTGCTATAGCCATTCCATCTATTGCTTGTCCTTCGTCTTCAGTTTTTGCTTTTCTACTGCTTTTATAACCTCGTTTTTTATTAATAGCCAGTAGTATCCTAGCAAACTCTTCTTTCTCGATACGTTCGGTAACAGCTTTAGCTCTCAATTGCCAAGTAGAATGTGTGGTATTTTTGCCATTTTCAGCTAAGATAGAGGAGGGAGTAATTAGGTTTGCTTTATGCAATAAATCTATGAGATATTTTCGTCTTTGTTGATAGCGATCAAGATTTAGTCTTGCTCCGTGCTTAAGAGTTCTATTAGCATTAGTAGTTATTGATTTTCCTTTTTCAAAGTCGGATTGTTCATCTGTGGTTAAAGACACAATACGCACTCCTAATTCCTTAATCTCTGATTTTTCTTTGTTTTCATCTTCTACAATATGAGCAAAACCTATTGAAGTGGTGCCCAAATCTAATCCAAGTATATTTTTCATTGTTTTGTAATTTGGTGAGGCAAAGATAACGAAAAAAAGTTAAAAGTAAAAAATAAATTAAGAAATATTTGCACATTAAAAATATTATACCTACTTTTGTCGCACAATTTGAAAGCAATTCACAATAAGGATGATTCCGTTGTGAAAACATTTAAAGGAGCCCTATCATTATATTAGTGATAGGGTTCTTTTTTATTCCTTATTTTTTGTATCTATAAGAATAGTTACAGGACCGTCATTACACAAGGCTACTTGCATCATCGCCCCAAACTGTCCTGTGGGCACTCGCTTTCCTAACAAACTTTCCACTTGCTTTATAAACGTCTCATAGATAGGAATTGCAACTTCTGGACGAGCTGCCTTTATATAGCTGGGGCGATTACCTTTTTTAGTAGAGGCGTGCAAAGTGAATTGCGACACGATAAGCACTTCTCCTCCTACATCTTTTACCGAAAGATTCATCACCCCATTTTCATCGTCAAAAACGCGTAAATTCACCATTTTAGCCGATAACCACGCTATATCCTCATTGGTATCGCTATCTTCTATACCTACCAATACTAATAAACCTTTATTGATAGAAGCTACTGTTTGCTTATCTATATCCACCGATGCGTGAGTTACACGCTGAATAACTACTCTCATAAAATATCTTTTTTTATTACTCTCCAAGCCCTCCTGAGTTTCT
The DNA here is from genome assembly GCF_000318255.2 of Capnocytophaga sp. oral taxon 380 str. F0488. Taxonomy (NCBI): domain Bacteria; kingdom Pseudomonadati; phylum Bacteroidota; class Flavobacteriia; order Flavobacteriales; family Flavobacteriaceae; genus Capnocytophaga; species Capnocytophaga sp. oral taxon 380. The sequence goes on along the minus strand of NZ_KB291184.1, from coordinate 3,372 downwards.
CTCTCAGATTTGTTAATACGCTGTTTTCTCCTCATCAACGGAAGCATTCCACTTACATCTTCCTTCTTACCTTGTCAAAAAATTCATCATTATATCTTCTTTCCTTCTCCTTAGCTTCACTTTAAATTCGTCTTGAGTTCGTCTTTTCTTAGTTCATCGTTCGTCTTTCCTTCGTTCATTGTTCGTCTTTCCTTCGAATAAACCCTAAATTCCAAATACCTCTCCTACTCTACATTTTTTTACTATTCATTGTCCATTCAAAAAACTTTTAACTCTTAACTACTTATACACCTTTTCCATAACAATCGTACAAGATTCTCCTGCCAATTCTTCTCACCTTTTGCTAATTATCACCTACCCGTGTACCTCGCATTGCCTATCGTGCTACGACATTCTGAGACATAATCTCTCACATACCTACCTCCAAGCATTCACTAACATCTTTTACATCGAACTCACGCTATTTTTTGCAAATTAACACATTATCCGATAGTACTTTCACTCTATCACCATACGATTGTATCTCCCTAACAAAGTCTGGTGTAATTTTTAAGCGCAGTTTGAGTACAATTTCATTGTCAGTTTCTCTCACTACCTCTTGCGAAGGATGCAGAGGCATCGCTTTGAGATATTCCGCCGGATTAGGCATAAAAACTGAATCATTGGACAATTTTTTAAAGGCAAGCACCACCTCTTCTGCTTGTGTGTGCTCACTATCTACCCACGCCCCAAAACTATCGTCGAAAAAACACTCCACACCCTCAGGTACAGTGTGCTGATATTTAATATCTTTGCTATCATCTAAATGGGTAATCCTATCCAAGCCAAACACCCGTAGCGCTTTCTTCTCCACATCCCACGCCAACACATACCAACGTCTTTGCGCCTCTTTTAGCAAATAAGGCTCTATCGTACGCACTTGGGGTTGTTGTTTTTTATCCCAAAACTTATAATAGTGCAACTTTAGCTGACGATGTTCTTCAATAGCCCTAAGCAAGGGTGAGAGATACTCCGTCCCCGCAGGCAATCGCCTATCAAACTGAATAACTTTAGAAAGATTAACGTAATTTTGCAAAGCTCTGAACACATCAAATGCCTCGAAGAGGTTTTGGGTATAGGGGTCATTATCTTCTGTGATTTCGTATGCTTTAAGAAATTTGTTAAACTTAATAATTTTATATGATAAACTTCTTTAATAATTTGAATATCACGTTGCAAAGTACGTTTAGCAAGAGGTTGCCCCTCTGTATTCTCTATACTTCTCTCCCAAGCATTCTCTAATTCTTCACTAGTACAGGGTTTGATACGCAATCGTTCAACAATAAAACGATGCCTTGAAAACATTTTCGATAAACTCATTTTCAATATTTTTTCAACAAAAATATAAAGTTTTTTCAAAACGACAAGTTGTTGCGTCCTATTATTATATTTTTGCTTCCGAAATAAAAAAACAAGGCAAAAGGACGCACATATCATTTTATTTTGTATATTTGCTGGCAGAAACTCATAAAAACATATTAAAATGGCAGATCTTATTGTAAGTAAAAAAAGTATTAAAGAGCTTTTTTCAGAATTAAAAAACAAAAAAATTATCATCCCAGATTATCAACGTCCTTACAAATGGGATATTGATAAATGTAGAACATTATGGGAAGACATTGAGCACTTCTTCCTAACTGAAGCTAAAAATCATTCAGACTATTTCTTAGGAACTATTGTTTCTTATACAAACAAAGACAAGAATCCTGAAATAATAGACGGACAACAACGTATCACTTCTTTTATGTTATTATTACGAGCTTTTTATAAAAAACTTGAAATGATGAATGAAGATTCTAACGTAACAGGACTTAAAAATCAAATAGCACCTTGTATTTGGGAAGTAAGTAGAATATCACAACAAGTGGAAGATAAAACTAAAATTCATATTCATTCTGAAGTTGCTACAGATGAAGATAATAACACCTTTCACAAAATCTTGGAAAAAGGAGAAATTGATCAAAATAATCAAGACAATTATTCCATTAATTATGCTTTCTTTCTTGAGCAATGTAATAAATATGCCGAAACTAATCCTTTGCATTGGAATGACTTCTGTGTAACAATTCTTGAACAATGTGTAATTCTCCCAATAGAATGTGATACACAAGATACAGCTCTTACTATATTTTCCACTTTGAATGATAGAGGAATGCCCCTTGCTGATTCTGATATTTTTAAAGCGCAATTATATAGAAGTTATGAAGGTGAGGCTAAAAAAGAATTTACTGACCAGTGGAAAGAATTAACAAAAATATGTGAAGAAGGAAATTTTACTATTGATGATGTCTTCAAATACTATACTCACATTCTTAGAGCAGAAAAAAAAGACAAATCAAGAGAAATAGGATTGAGAAAGTTTTATGCTGAAAATAAGTACGAAAAACTCAGAAGCCCTAACTTATTGGCAGACATTATAGATCTTGCTATCTTTTGGAGATATCTAAATACTAACAAAGCTATTGACCAATACCCTTATAGCATATCTGATGATACACGAAAATATATCCAATGTTTAAACTACTACCCTAATGAGTTTTGGAAATTTCCGGTAAGCGTATTTTTTATTCAAAATAGAAAGACACTTAATTTTGATGAAAAATTTAATTCTATACTTAAAGAACTTACAGCTTTCTTATTTGTCAAATTTATATATGCTCCATCAGTAAATGTCATTCGAGATGATATTTTTGATTCTTGTATAGCATTGCACACTGAAAACAAGCTAAAATATAATGTTGAGTTAAATAAAGATTCTTTAAGAGAACGTATTGAAAATATTGCTTCTTCCACAAGAATGACAAGAGCTCTTTTATTACTTTATGCGTATTTAGATGAAAATCAAACAAAACTAATTAGTAATATTTTTGATATAGAACATATTTTTCCTAAGAAATGGCAGAACACTAATTACAATGGATGGGAAAAAGAAGAAGCTCAATTATACTTAGATAAATTAGGCAATAAAACTATTTTCGAAAAGAAACTTAATATACAAGCAGGGAATCAATACTTTGCTCAGAAAAAGCTCAAATATGCCGAATCCGAAATAAGTATTGTTCAGAAACTCTCAAAATACCCTAAATCCGATTGGATAAAAGAAGATATTGAAGAACGTCAAAAAGAAGTAATAAATAAGTTACTTTCTTTCTTTGAAAATGAACTTGTATTAAAACAGAGAATAGTTAGTTAGCTAAGAAAATATATAAATACAAAAAAACTCCTCCAAAGCATTGTGCTTTAGGGGAGTTTTTACTTATTATCTTCTCTATTTGTTCAATTCATAATAAATTCATAATAAAAAAGAGCAATTCTTTATCAGAATTGCTCTTC
>NZ_KB291183.1:68963-80654 GCF_000318255.2 Capnocytophaga sp. oral taxon 380 str. F0488 | reverse complement strand
GTTTTTAGTGTAAACCTATTTCAGGATATGACATTAGTAAATTTGGAAATGAGAAAATGGGGTGGTGTAGCGACCAAAGCGGAGTTATTAGATGTTTAGAAGAGGCTTGCGGGAGAGGGACAATAGAGACGCAAGGGGAGTTGTGGTGATGATCATATTGGATTAACGTTGATTAATGTGAGTTTGATAGTCTATTTTATTGCTAATTGTAAATTGTTTTGTATCTTTGTCCCATTAATGATTAACCATTTATAACTCATCATTAACTATTATGAAATATTTACTATTCAGCCTTTTAGCTTCCTTATGCACCATAGGAGTCAAGGCGCAAGAAAAACTTCCTAATGTTATCTTTATTTTGGCTGACGATTTAGGTTACGGCGATATAGAGCCCTACGGTCAGCAAATTATCAAAACACCCCAACTCAGCAAACTCGCTGATGAAGGAATGAAGTTTACTCAGTTTTACACGGGTACATCTGTGTGTGCGCCCTCTCGCGCTTCGTTTATTACAGGACAAACTACAGGTGAAACGCACATACGCGGTAATGAAGAAGTGCGTGAGCCAGTAGATGGGCAAGCACCTTTACTTGCTAACGACCCATCGGTAGCACAACTTTTTAAGAAAGCAGGCTATAATACGGGTTGTTTTGGTAAATGGGGTTTAGGTATCGTTCCTTCCGAAGGGAATCCGCTAAAACAAGGGTTTGATACTTTTTTTGGTTATAACTCGCAGTTCCGCGCTCATCGCCGTTATCCTGCTTTCTTGTGGCACGACAATGAAAAGGTGCTCATTCCCGAAAACGGAAATTATGAGCGCCAAGAGGTTTATGGCGAAGACCTCATACAAGAAAAAATATTGGATTATATAGGCAAACAAACAGCTGAAAAGCCTTTCTTTATGTGGCTTACTTATACACTCCCACACGCCGAATTGGTAGTGCCTCACGACAGTATTTACGCTTCGTACGAATATCTCCCCGAGAAACCTTATCAAGGGGTGGATTACGACAAGATTACTCCTAAACCTTTTGGCTGGGCAGGTTATATGTCGCAACTGCACACTTATGCCACTTATGCGGCTATGGTGAGTCGGTTAGACAAATATTTGGGAGAAATACGCAAGCTCCTTAAAGTTAAAGGGCTTGATGAGGATACCATTATTATCTTTGCGAGCGACAATGGGGCACATCGCGAAGGTGGTGCTGACCCTAAGTTCTTCAACTCCTCAGCAGGATTGAGGGGTATTAAACGCGACTTGTACGAAGGCGGTATACGTACCCCTTACATTGTGTATTGGAAAGGCAAGATAAAGGCAGGTAGCGTAAGCGACCACATAGGGGCTTTTTGGGATATGATGCCTACCTTTGCTGAGATTACGCATCAGAAGTATGTGCCTAATAGACATCAGGTGTCGTTTTTACCTACGCTTTTAGGGAAGAAACAACAGCAACAGCATAAATACCTTTATTGGGAGTTTCACGAAATGGGAGGTAGACAAGCAGTGCGTTATAAAAACTGGAAAGGAGTACGCCTAAACGTGAATAAAGATAAAAAGGCTCCTATTGAGTTGTACGACCTTACTACTGACCCTGCTGAACAGCACAACCTCGCCGAGAAATATCCTAAGATAGTGAAGAAAATAGAGCGATTTATGGAACAAAGCCATACGCGCTCAGAGCTCTTTCCTTTTGATTGGGAGGCAAAGAAATAAAACATACTAAGGAGGAAGAAAGATAACTTAAAAGCCTTTACCTAATCAGTATTTAGGTAAAGGCTTTTAAGTATAAGTATTATAGACTTTAAAAATGCTCTAAGAAGTAGGTTTAATGAGCTTTTTCATCTATTTTATTCTGCTTGGAGTCATAAGTAAAAGGCACTTTCCAAGTGATTAATAGTGCAGGAATAGTGCAAATCATTACCAATAAGAAGAAGTGTTGATATCCTAAATATTTACTTAGAAAACCACTAATCATACCAGGAACCATCACTCCTAAGTTCATCAGGCTATTGGCGAAAGCATAGTGAGCCATTTGGTATTTACCAGGAGCTATTTGTTGCATCATAAAGAGGGTAAGACCTACAAAACCGAAGCCATAACCAAAGTACTCACCTACAATTCCCAAAGCGATAGTAGGTAAGTGAGAGGGCAAGAAATAAGCAAAAAGTAGATACACTACAAATGGAATATTAAAAGCACACGCCAAAGTGAAAAGAGCTTTGCGCAACCCTACACGAGAGACAAAATAGCCAGCTGAAATAGAGCCTACAATAAAAGCAATAACTCCCGCAGTACCGTATACTAAGCCATATTCTTGTTCGGTGAGCCCTAAGCCTCCTTTATCAGTTTTAGCAATGAGGAAAAGAGGAGCTATCTTCATTGCTAACCCTTCTGCAAAACGGTATAAGAATATAAAAAACAAATAATAAAAAATATATTTCTTTCGGAAGAAAGCTACAAAAATACCCCATAGTTCTTTCATTTTTACATTAAAATCACCGGCTTGCTGAGGTTTAGTATCTTTTGGCAAAGCATAAAGGTGATATAGACCTACGAGACCTAAAATAGCAGCACAAATGCTAAGAATCAGTTGCCAAGAAGCAATTACACTCATACCTTTTGCTTTTACGAGCCAACCTGCTAAGAAGATAAGACCACCATTGGCAAGCACTTTTGCTAAGTTGTAGAAAGCACCTTGCCAGCCAGAATATACACTTTGGGTAGCTGTGTCCAATTGTTCCATATACATTCCGTCACCTGCAATATCGTGAGTAGAACCGCTAAGGGCAATCACCCCTAATAAGGCTAAACACACAGTGAAAAAATTAGGCAGAGGTAACGAAAAGACAATACAACCGAATAAAGCTGCTGATACTAATTCGGTAATGACAATATATTGTTTTTTAGTACCATAGAGCTCCATTATTACACTGATAATAGGTTTTAATGACCAAGGTAAGATGAGTAAAGAAGTCCAAAAAGCGTTCTGGTCGTCAGGAATACCTAATCCTTTGAAGATAATAGGAAAAACTAATGAAAGCATCACAAAGGGAAGCCCCATAGCGAAATAGGTGGTAGGCACCCAAGTAATAGGATTTTTCTTTTTCATAATGGTTGTTTATATTACTTCATTTTAAAAATCAGACAAAAGTACAAAATAATTACAAATTGGCAAGTTAGCAGATTAGCAAGTTTGAAAATACCCTAAATATACCAAAATAACTTATCAATTAAGTACTTTAAGTGCGGTTATTATTCTTTTGTTTTCTTAGCATTCATTGCTTTATAGAAGGCAGCGCGACTGAGAGGCTCATAGCTATCGGCTTCTCCTAACAAGCGTTGCTGGTCGTTAGAAACTTTGCGAAAACTATAATTGGCGAGGTTGCCGGTACGCGTACAAACAGCGTGTACCTTAGTAACATACTCGGCAGTAGCCATCAAGAAGGGCATAGGTCCGAAAGGCTTTCCTTTATAGTCCATATCGAGTCCTGCTACGATTACACGTACCCCGCGATTGGCGAGCTCATTGCACACGTGTACTATCTCGTCGTCGAAAAACTGTGCTTCGTCTATACCCACCACATCGCAACCATCGGCAAGAAGCATAATGCTGGCGGCGGCTTCTACGGGAGTAGAAGGAATTTCATTGGCGTTGTGCGATACGATATTGGTATCATCATAACGCGTGTCGAAACTGGGTTTAAATATCTCTACCTTCTGTTTTGCAAATTGGGCACGACGTAATCGGCGAATCAGTTCTTCGGTTTTGCCTGAGAACATCGACCCGCATATTACTTCTATCCAGCCTGTCTTTTCGTTGTCGTTTACTGTATTCTCTAAAAACATCACTTAAAAAGTATATAGTACTCCTACTCCTAATACTTGCTTGAACTGAGTGCGTGCGCCATAGTTGTGCACTTCACCATTAGGTGCTTTGTACGAATAAAACTTCACATCGTCGTCGTATTTGATATGCACCCCTATACGCGCTTGCACGTAGCTATTTACCTTCAAGTTGAGATTAGTTTCCCAATCCACATCTATATTTCCGAAGTTTTTAAGGTAATCGCCATAGAAGTTGAAGGAAGTATTGAGTATCATATTCTCCATCACTTTCTTGTCCCAGCGACCGGACACTGAAAAACCCAGTTCGTTATGGGTACGCTTACCTTTCCTCAGAATAGTACCGTCAGGAGCACGCTGGGCTCTTTCTACCCCGAAAGCACCTTCATCGGCTAAACGTTGGTCGAGTACAGCAGTAGTTTTAAGCGTGATAGGCGAAAGGAAAATACTGAATTTTATCTTTGAAGGAGCATATTCAGTACCCAAACCAAAGGTGATATAAGCAGGGGCAAAGAATTTGGAGATAGGCTTTTCTACATCGGGATAATTGTACCCGTTGCTGATTTGTGAAAGAAACTGATAGCGTGCCGTGTAATACCAAAACGACTGTGAGTCGCCTCGATAGCCAAACGATGAGATGAGTGAGAGTTTATCGTCGGTCTTGCGCACTTCGCGCCCTTTTTGAGCGTTAATACCGTAGTTGATTTCTAATTCGTTGTCCCAAAAGAAAGTGCGTTCGGTATAACGGCGACGGAATTTGGCATTAAATATCCCCGAAATAGAACTTTCTCCTCCTGCACTCCAATTAGAAAAAGCTACCTCGCTCATATTAAGGCTCACTTGATTGAATTTGAACCATTTTTGTTGTGCTAATTTAAAACGGTTGAAAGTGAACTTTAACGCTTCGGTATCTTTCATTACCTTTACCGTATCGGACTTTACAGGGGCTTCGTACGTTCTTGCTTTGCGCACTTGCCCAAAAGCGGTAAAGGAGGTAAGAAACAGTAGAACAATGAGTTTTTTCATACAGAGAATCGTGCTAAATATTTCAGGGTGCAAAGGTAATGATAATTTGCTAATTTGGCAATTAGCAAATGAACTAATAAATGTAAAATGGAATGAATATAGCTGTTGGATACTTGACAGACAAAGCGTAATGAAAATATAATAGTAGGGTAGAGGTATAGAAGGAGAAGTAATTATCAGATTAGAAAATTGGAAGCTTGACAGATTGCTGAAAAAATCTTAATGTTTGTTAAATGTATGTATTTTTTTCAATTATTAAAAAGAAAAATACAACTTAGTCTCTTACACCGTAAAAAGAGTTAAAATGTTATTATTCAGTTAAATAAAAGATTTATCATACTTATCTCTTCACCGAAGCTTAACCGAAGGAAGAGCGAACCTAAGACGAAGAAAAGACGAACCTAAGACGAAGGAAAGGTGTTAGTTAGTTGAATGTCAATAGGAAGAAAGGGCTTTTAAAACTGTTGAGGAAAAAGTGTTAAAAACGTGAAATGGCTGAAGAAAAAGCAGTTTTTGTTCTTTCACACATTGGCTTATTTTGTCAATCTGCTAAATCTCTAATTTTCAAAAACTCTTCTTTGAGCGTCTCTACTTTGCCGTGAGGAATAAAACTATCAGGAAGGGTGATGATTTTCAGCGGAGTGGTATAGCTGTGCTGGGTAGCAAATTCGGCTACGGCACTGCCTAAACCGCCTGTGCTTCCTTCTTCTACTGTGATTACTTTCTTATAAGAACGGAAGATATGATGTAGCATCGCCTCGTCCAAAGGTTTGAGAAAACGGGCATCGTAATGGGCATATTTTTCGGTTTCAGCAGTTTGAGTGAGCTGTTGTTCAACATTTTCGGCAATGGCGCCAATGGTGAGTACGGCTATCTCGCTACCTTCTTTTAGCAGTTCGCCTTTGCCTATAATTAGCTGTTGAAAAGGTTGTTGCCAATCGGTTTGTGCACAACGACCACGAGGATAACGAATGGCAAAGGGGTGCTCGAGCGATTGCTGAGCGGTATAGAGCAAATTGCGCAACTCGGTAGCATTACGCGGTGAAGCGATAATGAGGTTAGGAATAGGGCGCAAGAATGCCATATCAAACACTCCGTGATGGGTGGCACCGTCTTCGCCTACAAGTCCTGCACGGTCTATACAGAATACTACAGGCAGGTTTTGGAGGGCTACATCGTGGATAAGCTGGTCGTAAGCGCGCTGTAAAAATGTGGAATACACCACACAGTAAGGTATAAAACCTTGTGTAGCCCAACCGGCAGCAAAGGTAACCGCGTGTTGTTCGGCAATACCGACGTCCATTACCCTATCGGGGAATGCCTTTTGCATAGCTGTGAGTCCGCTACCACTACTCATCGCAGGGGTGATGACAACTATCTTGGGGTTCTGCTGGGCGAGTTCGGTGAGGGTTTGCCCTACTACGTCTTGATATTTAGCAGGGAGAGCAGAGTTTTCAGGCAGAGGGTTGCCTGTGATTTTATCGAATTGTGAAGGGGAATGAAAGAGCACTTGTGAGGCTTCGGCTTTGGGATATCCTTTACCTTTGGTGGTGACTATGTGCAAGAGACGCACTCCACAGGCTTGCTTTTCGGCTTTGAGTGCCGTGATGAGCTCGGTGAGGTTGTGCCCGTCTACTACGCCTTTGTAGGTAATCCCCAAAGCATTAAAAAAAGCACTGCGGGTAGCGTGTTCGGTTTTCAGTTGGGCAAGGTAATGAGAGAACGCTCCTACGGTGGGGTCGATAGCCATTGCATTGTCGTTCAGTATAATGAGCATATTGGCATCGGTGGTGCCTGCATAGTTCAGAGCCTCGAAAGCCATACCACTCACAATAGAAGCATCGCCTATCACGGCTATATGTTGTTGCTCTTTATCGCCTGCCAAAGCCGATGCCATTGCCATACCCAAGACAGTGGAAAGAGAGGTAGACGAGTGTCCGGTGCCAAAAGCATCGTACTGACTTTCTGCACGTTTAGGAAAACCACTGATACCCCCACGCTCACGTATATGTGTAAAATCCTCGTTTCTATCGGTGAGGATTTTATGAGCATAACACTGGTGCCCTACGTCCCATACTAGTATATCGTGAGGAGTATCGAACACATAGTGCAATGCAATAGTAAGCTCTACCACTCCGAGACTTGCACCTAAGTGTCCACCTCGTGTAGCAATAACCTCTATAATGCGGTTGCGGATTTGTTGCGCCAGAGCAGGAAGAGAGGTTATAGGAGTATTTTTTAGTTGTTGCATATTAAGCTTACGCTATAGAAATTCAACAAAGAAATTAAAAAGGATAAGGTTTATGCCTTAGAAATCAAACAAATCTATTCAAATCAAACAATTAGAAAAGAAGTGTAGCTTGTGTTTGAAACTTTGGCTAAGTTCGCGACGCACTCATTGGCTAATTTGTTAATTTTCAAATTTGCTAATTCTTTCCTTTATTGACCAATTTCACTACCAACATTATCAGAGCTCCCATTACTACAAAAGCTATTAAAGAAAAATACCAATAGGTGATGAATAAGCCTTTTAGTATCACGGCGAATATCACTACAAAGAGGATAATTGTCGCTACTTCGTTGAGCATTCGCAGTTGTACCGAAGTAAGAGAGGCGCGCCCCGCTTGGAGTCGTTTCATTATGCGCCAAGAATAGTAATGATATACAAACAAAAAGACGACGAATAGCAGTTTGACGTGAAACCATCCTTGTTTAATAAGCGTCCACTCGCCACCGTCGTATAGCATATAGAGTCCGCTAAGAGTCATCAGCACCAGTGCTGGCACGGTAATGATGTTCCACAAGCGCTCTTCCATAAAACTGAATTGTTTGTGGAGAATTGAGCGTTCGGGGTCATCTTTTTCCAAGGCTTCGGTGTGATAGATAAATAGTCGCACCATATAAAAGAGCCCTGCGAAATAGCTCACTATAAAGATGATATGTATGCTTTTAGCAATAAGGTAATCGGTCATTAGAAATATTTTAAGCGTTTCAGATTACAAAGATAGGAATTAATTAGCTAAAATAAAAAAAGAAGTCGTCCGAAAAGTTTTAATCTTATCTTTCATCTCTTGTCTCTTCATTAATCCAAGAGGAGAGAGCTTGTACCCACAGGTCGGAGTCGTTGAGGCAGGGAATCATTTTAAAATTTTCGCCACCATTTTTGCGGAAAGATTTACCTCCTACTATTTCTATTTCTTCGAGAGTTTCTACGCAATCGGCGACAAAGGCAGGAGCGATGACTGCTAATTTCTTTACACCATTTCGGGCAAGTTCTATAATTTTATTGGAAGTGAAAGGGGTAATCCACTTATCCTTTCCCAAACGCGATTGAAACGCTTGTGAGTATTTTCCTTTTTCTAATCCCAGCTTTTCTGCCAATAAGCGAGTAGTCTCAAAACAATGACTGCGGTAGCAGTGCCTTCCTTCTTCGCTGTAAGGGTCGCAACAAGTTACACCTTCTACAATGTGTTTGTGTGCAGAGGTAGGTGTGGTTTTGTAGAGATGGCGCTCGGGTACACCGTGATAAGAAAAGAGCAAATGGTCGAAAGGAGCTGTCCCTAAATGAGCGCGTACTACCTGCGCTAAAGCCTCGATATACTCGGGGCGATGGAAGAAAGCAGGAAACTTGGTGAGGTGCATATTAGGATAAGAGGCTTTGATGAGTTTTTCGGTGAGGACTTCAATGGTTTCGGTAGTAGCCATTGCGTATTGAGGATAAAGAGGAATGAGGAGTACTTCATCAACTCCTTTGCTGTGTAATTCTTTTAGTGCATTGGCGATATTTGGGTTGCCATAGCGCATAGCTAATACTACGGGTACAGAGACTTTACGCTGTACTTTTTCAGTAAGCCAACGACTAATGACAATGAGCGGAGAACCTTCGCTCCACCATATTTTTTGATAGGCTTTACTGGTTTTAGGTGGACGCGTATTGAGAATAACCCCGTGTACCAAAGCATAGCGCAATAGGTAAGGCAGGTCGATGACGCGTTCGTCCATTAAAAATTCTTTTAGATATCGTTTAATGTCTTTTATTGCAAAGGAATCGGGTGATCCTAAATTTACGAGTAATACTCCTTTGGGCATTTTTAGTTAAGTGAAAAGTTAAAAATTAATTGCCTGTGCGGTTCGCATTTTTCATTTGTCTGAGAGCGCTTTCAGCGAGTTCTTCCTCTACGTCGGCTTCGGGTTTGTCTTTCTCCATCTTACCGTCTTTGCGCTTTTGAGCACTTACGGAGAGAATACACCCTAAGGCTAAGCACGTCATCCATAGTGATGTACCCCCACTACTGATGAGAGGTAGGTTCTGCCCCGTTACGGGAAAGAGTTCTACCGCTACTCCCATATTAATGATAGCTTGCAAGAGTATTGGGAAACCTAAGCCTAATACTAATAACTGTCCGTAGAGGGTAGGTGCTTTTTGTGAGATGACTACAATGCGAATGAGCAATAGTATGTAAAGCACCATTATAACGATAGCTCCTAATGAGCCATATTCTTCGGTGATGATAGCATAAATAAAGTCGGAGGAACTTTGGGGGAGGAAGTTTTTCATTGTGCTTTTACCTGCTCCTTGTCCCATTATACCTCCTTTGGCAATAGCCATTTTGGAACGTTCTATCTGATAGCCTTCTTTGTTGTCCTCGCCTCCCATAAACGATTCGATACGGCTCATCCAAGTATCTACCCTATTGGGGAAAGCTTCGGGGAAGGCTTTTACTACTAATAAGAAAAGTGCAAGGAAAACAATTGCAATGCCTATAGCTGAAAAGATATGTTTCATTGGGAAACGACCCAAGAAAGTGAGCATCAGCACTGAGCTGAGGATTAGCATTGCGGTGGATAGGTTAGAAAGAAGCACTAAGGCTGCAATCACTCCTACGGGTATCCACAGGGGTAAGATAGTTTCTTTGAAAGAGAGTTTTTTGCCGTAGTTTTTAGCTAAATAAGAAGCTACATAAGCCATCAGCATTACCATTGCGAAGGTGGAGGGCTGAAAGGAGAAACCCCCTACGCTGAGCCATCGACTGGCGTTTGCCCCTTCGATGGTGCTCCCTGAAAGGTTTGCAAAGATGAGCAGGAGCACCGCTAAGATGAGCCCCAGTTTAGAAGCAGGACGGAAAAAACGATAAGGTGTACGATGTACGATATAAAGAGTGAGATAGCCAACCCCTACAAACACTAAGTGCTTGATGAGGTAGCCAAAAGGAGTACCCTTACCCACTACATACACTAGGTTGGTACTGGTGCTGTACACCGCCAAGAAGGAGAAGAGGGTAAAGACGAGTATGAGCGCCCAAAGGGTTTTGTCGCCTTTGATATGTGAGGCTATCCATTCGCGCATTATTACAGTTTCTGAACGGCTGCTTTAAAGAGGTCTCCGCGTTCTTCGTAGTTTTTAAAGAGGTCGAAGCTGGCGCAAGCGGGGGATAATAGTACTGTATCGCCTTCTTGAGCAAAACCTTGTGCTAATTTTACAGCTTCGTCCATTGAGCGGGTTTCGACAAGCGTGCCTATTGTGTTGTGAAACGATTGAATAATAGGGGAATTATCGACTCCGAGACATACAATAGCTCTTACTTTTTCGTGTATATAAGGCAAAAGAGAGTTATAGTCGTTGCCTTTGTCTTGTCCGCCAACTATCCACACGATAGGAGTTTTAATGGTGTCGAGAGCGTAGTATACTGAATTTACGTTAGTAGCTTTAGAGTCGTTTACGTAAGTAACGCCTTCTACTACTTTCACCTCTTCGAGGCGGTGAGGAGCACCTTTAAACCCTTTGAGACTTTCGCGCAATGAGTTGTTGCGGATATTTACCAAGCGGGCAGCTACACTTGCTGCCATTGTATTTTTAATGTTGTGCTTGCCACGAAGGCTAATTTCTTCAACGTCGATTTCAGTAGTTTGATTCTCTAACATAATGTATATTTTATTGTCTTTTAGGAAAGCTCCTTGTGGGAGTTCTTTCTCTATAGAAAAAGGTATAAGTTTAGATTTTATAGTATGGGTACTGAGCCACTGTGTAATTACCTCGTCGTCGGCATCATAGATAAGGTAATCATTTTCAGTTTGGTTCATCGCAATACGGAATTTAGAGTTGATATAGTTTTCGAACTTATAGTCGTACCTATCCAGATGGTCAGGAGTTATGTTAAGCAACACGGCGATATGGGGGGCGAAATGCTCTATGCCGTCTAACTGAAAACTACTGATTTCGAGTACATAATACGGAGGATTTTCGGTAGCTACTAATTCGGCGAAGCTATAACCTATGTTTCCGCCAAGTCCCACTTGCAATCCCGCTTCTTTGAAAATGTGATAAGTGAGCAAGGTGGTAGTGGTTTTACCATTACTACCCGTGATGCCTACAATGAGGCTATCGGTATATTGGCTTGCAAATTCTATTTCAGAAATCACAGCAATGCCTTTTTCGTGGGCTTTTTTGATGATAGGTGCTTTATCGGGGATACCTGGGCTTTTCATAATCACATCGGCTGAGAGAATTTTCTCTTCGGTGTGTGTGCCTTCTTCCCACTGAATGCCTTCTTTGTTAAGGGTTTCGCGGTAGTGAGGTTTTAGGGAGCCTTTATCGGAAAGGAATACTTCCCAGCCTTTTTGTTTACCGAGAATGGCAGTTCCTACACCACTTTCACCACCTCCTAATATTACTAAACGTTTCATTGATAAAACCTCGTTTTGTTGAGGTGCTTATTATTTTTGGGCAAAGGTACAAAACAAAAGGGAATTAGCAAGGGAGAAAGCGAAAAAAAAATAAATAATGACAGAAATGAGGAAATGAGAAAATGAGGAAATGAGAA
>NZ_KB291183.1:68690-68943 GCF_000318255.2 Capnocytophaga sp. oral taxon 380 str. F0488 | reverse complement strand
ATGAGAAAATGAGAGAATTAGAAAATTAGAGAATAAGAAAATGAGAAAATTAGAGAATGAGAGAATTAGAAAATGGGGTAGATGCTAATAATGCCAATAATACTGATAATTAACTTTGGCAAAGTTTTAAACTTTGGCAAAGTTTGAGATGAAAAAGCGATGTGTTGGGGAGTGTTAAGAAGATTCGGAAGGAAACGGAGAAGTTCGGAAGATAGAAGGAAGGGTTTTTGATGAAAAAAGGCTGTAAGGAGGG
>NZ_KB291183.1:37849-68670 GCF_000318255.2 Capnocytophaga sp. oral taxon 380 str. F0488 | reverse complement strand
AGAGGAAGAGGTGCTAGGCCTTAGGCCATAGGCAATAGGGGATAACCTCCCCCTTTACATATACCCAGCTGTCGCTGGCTACCTCCCAAGGGGGAATGTAGCGACGGAAAGGGGAATTAGCAAATTAGAAAATTTGGAAATTAGTTGGAGGGAATCAGAAAAACCTCTCTCTTTATTCACTTACTCGGCTACTACGGATAACCCTCAGAGAGTATAGGTGAGTGATTTTCAACTTTGCCCAAGGTCGTAGCACGGCGGACGAATAGAAATTTTGGCAAAGTGTAGGACTCATTGGATAAGCATTGAACTATATAGATTGGATAGACATTAAACGAAGATGAATTTGAGATAGAATACATAATATAAATAAGGTGATAAAAGTTTTTGTGTAAAAACTTCCAATTATCTGTGTAAAGGAGGTGAAAAAAGAGTGAAAAAAGAGGGTGTTTTTTACCAAAATAGCGTCTCGGAAATGTTAAATTTTTGTATACAAAAAGTTAAAATATAGCTAAAAAATGGCGGTCTAAAAGGGTAGATTGTTTTTCTTTTTTACAGTTGTATGTAATTAATAATGTTATAGTTGTATAAGATTTTTCCGTTGAAAGAGCAGGGTAGAGAAGGGGTAGAAGAGCAACTTTTGTTTTAACAATTGCAATAAAAGAGTTTTGCTGTTTCGAGAAAAATATATACTTTTGTGCATTAAAGTATAGTGATACTATTGTTTCAAAATAGCATATATAGCATTATGAGAAAGTTTTTTCTAACAATTGTTTTTATAGTAATGACGGTCTTCGGGCTTTCGGCTCAAACACCGCTGAACTTAAACAACTTTAATGTTTCCACAACACCAGGGCAATGTGCCTCAGATGGGAAGATTAAGGTAACACTTCCTACTACTATGGGGCCTGTAGGTACCAAGTTGCAGGTAAAACTCGATGTACCTGGTGACCCGAGCGGTCGTACCTGGCCTATGGAAATAGGAGTGACGGGTAAAAATGAACACGAGTTTACTACGCTTAAAGCGGGTACGTATACTGTTACAATGGTGAATGTAGCTAATAACCAGAAATCTACTTTACCTAAAGTGGTAACGGTTACTTCTTCGTACGTACCACCAACTTTTAAAAGTTTTAAATCGGTACCGCCGTCTTGTACAGGGAATGGTAATGACGGTAGCGTGGTTTTCAGAATACAGAAAGGAGCCAAAGGACCTTTTAAAGTGCGCCTTACCAAAGGGGGTACTGAGCTGTATAATGCCACTCATAATGCTGTTGCGGGGCAAGACTTGGAAATCACTATTCAAGGAACTGATGCTAAACCAATTACTACGGGAAGTGGTTATGAGCTTACCGTAGAAGATACAATGAATGGAACTCCGAATTGTGGGGAAACCAATAAAACTACTTTTTCAGTAGCGGCTTCTTCATTGAATATTGACTGTATGGAGTTTGAACTCGACAATGAGAATTCAGGCATACGCGTAGGAGCTGATTGTAAGTTTAATTTTTCATTTCGTATAAAACGAAAAGACAATGTAGGTATACAACAAAGTTTAGAGAATGAAATTAAAGGGAAACCCGGCACTGCTGTTATAAAACACTATGACTCAGCAGGGCATTATATCAATAGTTATGATATTACCTCTTCTTATCGCACAGGGGCTCGCCCACAAAAATCCAGTGCTTATTCTTTTATTACCAATGATATAGCTGGAGTACATTTTCAAGAAGGAGATATTATTGAACTGATTATTAAGTTAGGGAAAACACCTATAGTTAAGAAGTTCAAACTTGATAAGGACTTAGTAGATGTTCTAAGAAACAAATTGAACTCTACGACCTCAAGGGATCCATTTATATATATGGACAGAGCAGGTTCGACAGCGATATTAGCAGTGAACCGTTCAGACCTAAACGCTGACCCTGCTAATCCTTGCCCCAGTGGTTCTTCAGCTAAGTATCTGTACGTAGAGGCTAATTGGAAAAAAATAGAATTGCCTAACCCAGATGATGCTTCTGATAAGATGTATTTTGGGTTCTACAACTGGCAGAACTTTACTCCAGCAGACTGGGTAAAAAATCCATCAGCACCAGGAGCCAAAGGATTTTACTTTGAAATATATAAATATATAGGTGCAAGCGACCCCAGTTGGAATCCTACCTATACACAGTCAGAAATAAGCGACCCTACTAAATGGAAACCTCTTATACCAGGAACTGACTATACTTGGATAAACAACAACGGTAGTTTGTATGCTGATTTAACTTTGCAAGCTGATGGCTACTATAAGGTGAAGTTTAAAACTGTAGGGATTACTCAGTGTTATGAGCCGGAGCGTATTGTGAATATGGCTCCTCTGCCTAATAAGATAGGTGAGCGTTTTGACGGGATAGAAATTAATAGAGGGATATTTAAAGGTACTGTATCTATACGCAAATGGGTAGCAGGAAACCAATTTAATTACCCTATCACTGTGACTGTTGATTATTTAAACGATGGGCACAGTGGTACTACTCGTACATTTGACTTCCAAACCGCTTTACCTTTTGAACCACTACACAAAGTAACCTATACTTTCCCTATGGTAAAAGAGGTGAGAAACCCTGATACCGCTAATGAAACGTATCGTTTTGAGTTTGGAGACCTTCCACCAGGTAGGTATAATATTACTATTAAAGACCGTTGTGGCAATGAAGCGACCAAAGAACTCAACTTAGACACCCCAATGCAGTATGACAAAGATGAGGTGAAAGTAGAGCAAGGATGTGTGGGAGCAGCAAAGATTTCGTATGAAATAGAGGCGGCTCCTGTAGGAACACTTCGTTATGCACAATATACTTTATTAAAAAAGACTGCTACAGGCTATGACCAAGTAGTAGGGAGAAGTAACGACCGTTCACACACCTTTAATAACTTATCAGCAGGAGAGTATCTGTTACAGTCTACTTATTTCTATTATGCACGTATAAAACAACTATGGAGTGTAGGAGAAGCTTCACAGAGAGAAGAACGCTTTACGGATCCAGCTGATTGTCTGAATTTGTATAGTGTAATACCTTCTTCTGACACTCATAAACCTTCTGACCCAGTGAATGATGGTACAGGAGCTTTTCACGTCAGTCGTGTGTACTTAACCGTGAGTCCTACTGGAGAGCTCAAACGCGATGTGGTGGGTACTTCGTGTAGTGCGGCATCGGGAACAGGACTTATAGCGGTGAACGTTACAAATCCTGAGTATATCCGTTATCCATTACAATTCAGTATTAAGAATACCGTTACAGGAGTAGAAACTAAATCGCCAGTATTTGGAGCTACTTCTACCGCTACGGGGTACGTATTTAAGAACGTGCCGGACGGTACTTATGCTGTGACCACTTCTCACGCTTGTGGTGATTACCCTGATTCGGCTTTGGTAACGGCAAATAACTATACTTCACCAGGAGTTACTTATGTAGCAAGAAGCACGAACCCTTGTAATGGTGATGTGGTAGACCTTACCTTTGGCGGTTCGGCACAGCTCTTCAATATAGATTGGTTCCGTATAGAAGCTGATGCTACTGAAACTTTCTTGGGTAGTGAACAAACTATTAGTGATACGGTAACACGCAATACCCAGTATGTGGTGCGTTACAGTTTGAAAGACCTCGGGTTGTGTACTACTAACTCGGGTAGTCATACTATTACCGTAAACTTTGCTCCTGACGCCATACCTCCTGTGATTACAGGTTGTCCATCGCAAAATATTGAAGTAACTGCAGTAGCTAACCAGTGTTACGGAATAGCACACTGGGGAGTGGTAACGGCAACCGATAACTGCCGTATAGGTTCTTGGAGCCAGACTCACCAAAGTGGAGAGCGTTTCCCGATAGGAACGACCTCGGTAACCTATGTGTTTAAGGATACCTCAGGTAATGCAGCTACTTGTACCTTTAACGTGGTAGTAAAATCGCGTGCTGTAGATATGGAGGTTACCAATGATTTTGTAGATGGTACAGGAACTCCTATCAACCGCGATTTATCACTTACTGAGAACTTCAACTATCGCATTACTTATAGAAATAAAGGAACCGCAGGGGTAGTATCGTCGACCTTAGAGGTTACTTTGCCTAATCACCCTAATATTACCATAGGTACTCCTGATGTTACAAGGGCTACCCTTAATATCTACAAGCCTACCTTTACTAAATCGGGTAACGTGATTACCTTTACACTGCCTAAGCAAACACTTACAGCAGGAGGTAATTTACAAACGATACTTATTCCTATTTCATTAAAAGGAGAGTGTTCAGTAATCGGTAAGCCTTGTATGAATGTGTTGCAAGCTACTTACTCTTTAACTTACTCAGGAGGAATGGCAGCTTGTACTATTCCTGAGCAAACTAGCACAGGTTCTAAAACTATTGCGATATCTACGCAAGAGTGTTCACGTACCGAGATTGCTTGTGCGGGCACCAATACACGCCTTACCGCTATAGAAGGATTTGTAAGCTATAACTGGTATAAGAACGGTGTGCAACAACCTAATCCGCTAAATCATAATTATATAGAGGTAAGCGACCCTGCTACTTATAGAGTAGAAAAGATAGCAGTGTGTGGCAATGTTACTTACACAACCACTGAAGAGATAAAATTGACATTGAGCAATGACCTACCAGACCCTATCAAACCTCAAGCTAACGGAGGTGATGTGTGTGCGGGTAACAACTTATGGGTAAGTCACTTTATATTGTGTAATCAACCTTCACGTAATATAGTGGTGAACTTCCGCGACAGCAATATAATGTGGCAAAAGCTAAAAGCAGGCTCTTCGCCATCAAGTTTGAACTGTCCGAACTTAGATGATAGTGCTTGGGAAGATGTACATAACAACAATACTTTTGTTGCCAACGCACAAGGACATTTCCGTTTGCGTGTGTCAGACAAGAATAACAACTGTGAGAAATACTTCTATTTTGATGTATTTACTAATTCACTTTCAGGTGAAATAATAGACTTTGCCAATGTGACCAGCTATCAGCAAGGTTTCATTACTATACGTATGGCTACGGCAGGTCTTACTTATAAATATGTGTTGAAAAACTCAGCAGGCAATGTAGTGAACCAAAACGGGCAAGCTTTTGTGCTTACTAATAATTCAGAATACCGAGTGCCTATAACCACCGCTCCTGATACTTATACCGTTGAGGTTACTTCACCAGCTTTGCCAAGTACTTGTAAGGCAACTTTTATACAAAGAATAGAAAAGCAAACTACACTTACTGCTAAAGTAACTCCTAAGGCTTGGAAGAACTGTAACTCACTTACTACCCGTTTTGAAGCCGATGGAGGTAAGAATCCTTATCAGTTTGCTATTTGGAGTATTGACGGCGTAGTACAAAACGGCTATACTGACTACTCCGATGTACCTCCTTCAGCTTTCATCGCTACCATACCTGCAGGTAGTAGCTTTGTAGAACGTGATATACATATAGACCAACCTGGTAGATATGTGTTCATTGCCAAAGATGCTAACTCAGCTTATGCTCTTACTACCCCTGTGGATATTTATCCAGAAGGACTCTTAGGCTATACAATCAAAACTCGCGATATTTTGTGTGGTTTTGCTAATAACTCCGGACAGGTGTCTATTACTTATAATACACAGCAAAACGTGAAGTCTACTCTTTACAAGTTAGACGACACAGGGGCACGAGTACAAAATATGGGTACCAACTCTACAGGTTTCTTCAATAACTTGGAAGCTGGTAAGTATGAAGTAGAAATAAAAATACAGTTATCTACTACCAACATATGTACTTATAGGAACCGCAATATTGTAATTAAAGATATAGAAAGCACTTTGCGTGCTTATGCAGGAGTGGCTGAGGATATCTCTTGTGATACTTCAAGTCCTACCAAAGAGTATATAGTACATATTAACAATGTGTCAGGAGGTACTGGTACAGGTTATGAGTTTAGTACTAATAATGTATCGTTTACTACCGTGCCTATTTTGCGTGTAGGTTCTACAGCAAGTGTGGTATATGTACGCGATAGTAATAAATGTACTCTTGAAATACCTATTACCATAAAACCAATAGTACCTGCTACCGTAAGTGCTTCTACTGTTACTTATGACTGTGAGGGTAAAGGTACCTTTACGGTAACTACGAACCCAGCAGGTAACTACGAATACGACATTGTAAAAGACGATGGTACCCTCAGCGAAACACGTACTTCTAATGTCTTTACATTAGACCCAGGTATTTATAGTGTTTATGTGCGGTATACACCGAAGACAGCTACGGGCACAACTCCTAATGTGTTGTTTAAAGAAGACTTTGGCAAAGGTAAGAATACTTGCGACTCCGAGTCGGTATTTATTACTTGTAATGCCAATGGTACTACTTTGGGTGATAACCAGTATATGATTACACGCCAAGTACCTACCACAGGAACTTATTGGGTATCTACACCACCGTCAGACGCTTCGGGAGTAACCGATGGTCGCTATTTAGCAATCAACGGAAGTAGCCCTGATAATGACAATGGTATTGTCTACAAGCGCACGATTAGAGACGTAGTAGCTGGTCAAGAAATGAGTGTATCAGTGAACCTGTTCAACTTATTACCTATTACTTACATAGGTGGTACTAACCCTAACTTGGTAGTACGATTGTACAATCCTGGTAACCCAGCACAATACGTTGAAAGGTCATTAGGTGAACTTCCTCGTACAGGAGCTTGGCTCAATAAGAAAGTAACCTTTGCAACTACTGATATAACTGCTAATGCTTATATATTTGAGATTAGAAATATAGCAGCTGCTTCTACTGTGGGTAGTGATTTAGCAGTGGACGATATTGTGATTACACAACCTACTAAGATATGCCAAGTGCGCGCTGAAGGTCTTTCAGTGAAGATTGACAATAACAAAGGCTTTAAAGCACGTGGTACTACCTACGACGAAAAATGTGGTAAGAATGACGGTTCTATCTTCTTGACAGTTGATAATCCACCTTCTACATTTGTAGTAGAATATCAAATAGCGGGTACTACTACTTGGACGAGTGTTACCCTTACACAGCTTAATCCTGCTCAAGGGGTGGCTACTCTCACAGGAATCCCAGCAGTAAATAATGGTACGTTATTGGTGCGCAAAGCTAATGAACACAGTTGTCAAACAGCCTTTAACTATACTATTAACAAGCCTGTACCTTTAACAGTTACGGCTACAGTTACAGCTCCGGTGTCTTGCTTCAATACTTTTGCAACAGTACGCTTTACTGCCGAAGGAGGTGCAAGACCTTATAAAACATTCCGCTTTACTCCTATAACAGGTGCTACACCATCACAATCGAAATCGGCTGTAAATAACGAAGCTGACTTTAACTTACAGGTAGGTACTTATGTAATTGAAGTAGAGGATAACAATGGCTGTACAATGACGGCTACTCTTGATGTTCCAGCGCCTAAGCCATTGCAAATAGAAGTAGTAGACTTAGAACCTTGCTTTAAAGGTGGTGCTACAGGTCGTTTGCAAGTGAAGATAATAAATGGCAATGGTAGCTATCAGTTTAGTAAAGACGGAGGCGCAACTTTTGAGTCTAGCGCTACAAACTTTATCATTTACGAAAACCTATCGGCTGGTGTTTATAACTTTGAAGTAAAAGATGGTGCCGACTGTCGTACAAGCACTTCTTATACTATAGATAACCCATTGCGTATGCAAGTAATCTCTAAAGCAGCTTTAACTTGTGTACCTAATAGCGAAGCTGAGTATGATATTACTTACTCTGGTGGTAAAGCAGGAGGTGCTCGTCAGTTCTTGTGGAGCAATTCACCTACTGCCAACTTTACAGTAGCAGCCCCTACAGGTATTGCTATTAGCCAGTCTGGTAATACTTATACTTTCAAAACTAAGATACCAGGTGATTACTACTTTAAGATACGTTACCAAATGACCAATGGTGACTACTGCGAAGTGATTTCACCTAAACAAGAAATCAAGAAAGATGCTCCTGCTTTTGTAGTTACGCCTACTGTTGAAGGTATTAACTGCGCAGGTGTTAATTCAGGTAAGATACTCTTCAACAATGCTAATATTTCAGGAGGAGTAGCTCCTTATACTATAGAGTTTAATAATGGTCTTACCACCGTTACACGTCCAGTAGGTGATATTACAGGATTGGCAAAAGGAATCTATACTCTTACAATTGTAGATGCTTCAAACTGTAAATCCGACCCATTAGGTCTTACTGTTACCGAAGTACCTGCAATGGTAGTCTCTGTTACCCATACTGACCTTGAGTGCTCTACTACAGGTACTCAGAAAGCTCAGGCAAGCGCTTGGGTGAATAAAGGAGGTACAGCACCATTCACTGTTACTTTAAATAAGAACGGCGTGGTGAATGCTACTCGTACTAATGTAGCTACTGGTTCAAGAGAAACCTTTATGAACTTAGACATTGGTAACTACCAAATAGTGGTAGAAGATGCTAAGTCTTGTAAGTATACTTATGACTTTGTTGTAAAATCCGATGCTAATGGCTTAGACGCACGAGGTACAGCCTCCATAGGTTGTATAGCCAACTCCGGTGAAATAGCTATCTCAGTGTATGATAAGTCAGGTGGAACTATTGGTGCTAACCAATACATCGCCGTATATCGTGAAGGTATTACTCCTCCTTATGGAGCCACTACCAGTGTACAAGAAACAACTAATAACCCTCTTGGTGGTACCGATACTTGGTTCCACGGTGGTGCTGTGGTACCTACTCTCTTGTCCGATGGTAGTGTTAAAAACGCCTCTACTTACACCTTTACAGGTGTTACACCAGGAGTAACCTATACCTTTATCGTGTACGATGCAAATAGCAAGTGTACCTTTATCAAGGAAGCTAATATACCTGTACCTACACAATCGCCTTTAGAAGCTACTATCACAGGTGTTGCTTCTACTACTTGTGCCGATGCCAATGACGGTAAGGTGTTCGTTCGCTTGAAGAACTGGACAAATCCAAATGTTACCTATCAAGTATTCCGTTATACACCTACTTATCCGTCATTAGGAACTGCTGTAGCTAGTGGTCCTGTTACGCCACCATTAACAGCAACTCCAGCAGTGGGTCAAGATATAGTAATACCAAATGTTCCAGCAGGTAGATATTTTGTCCTCTTTACTGAGGGTGGTACTAACTGTACACAAGGTACTACCAACTTTACCATAGGTAAGTCAGCGTCTTTATTGACAATGACTGCTACGGTTACCCGTAAGGCAAACTGTCAAGCACCGCAACCACAAGGTCTCGGTAAGATAGTAGTAGATGCCACAGGTGGTACAGCCCCTTATCAGTATTACTATCACAATACAACCATATCAGCAGCACCTACCGGTACTGCCTTAGATAATGCTCTCACTACTTCTACTGATAACGAATCAAAAGACGTAGAAGCAGGTGTTTGGAAAGTATTTGTCAGAGATACTTCTGGCTGTTTGAGAGAAAATACAGTTACCGTAACCGTCGATTCTCAACCTTCTGTTGCCTCAATTACTGTCGATGACGCTTGTAGCGATAATACCGATTATCCTATTAGAGTGAAATTTAACAGCATAGGTATTGGTCAACATCAATACAAGATAGACGGTATTGTGAACTGGCAAAACATAACAGTAGCTACTGAAACTGTTTTACCAATACGCTTAGCACCAAATCCAAATCCGTACACCATCTCATTTAAAGATGCTAATGGTTGCGAAACTAGTACTACATTTAGAGTACACGAGATGATTAAGTTTGATGCAAGTCACTTACCATTGTTGCCTTGTGGTGCTACTAATACAGTAACTATCAATGTAACTAATATCACAGGTGGTTCAGGTACTTATAAGTTTAGTCTCTACCGTGTGATTAACAAAGGTACTGCCAACGAACGTGCTGTACCAGTGGTTACAGGGGCTAATGTTACAGGTAATGCACACAGTGTAATAACCAATGGTGGTATAGGTAGCTACCTCATCAATATCTATGATGCAGCTACTTGGGGTACTCCTGCCGAATGTGCTAAGTCGTTAGACTTCGTAGTAAGACCTCCTGAAATACCTAGACTCGAAGTCCTTTCGGTTACTACACCTACTTGTTATGCCGAAACTGCTACCGTACGTATAAAAGCAAACCCTGTTGATGGTATTCCATATACCTTCACAATCACCGATAATGCAGGGGTAGCAGTACCAGGTGTTACTCAGGTTCTAAATGGTAATTACGTAACCTTTAATAACGTACCATCAGGTGCAGCCATCTTAGGTGGTGCTACCTACCGTATTACAGCTGTAAGTGCACAAGTTTGTTCATCAACCATTGAAGTAACGGTTACCTCTCCTGATGTAATCTCAACTACCAATGCCCTTAGCAAAAAAGAGTACACTTGCGATGCTGATACAGGTGAAGTTACTAATCCACAATTGCTTTTTGATTTGAATAATGTAACAGGTGGTACTGAGTCTTATACACGTATTGAATACCGAGAGCTTGCTTCAGGTACCTTGCTCTATCAACAGCAAGTAACTCCGGGAGTAACCTCTTATAGCTACACCTTACCAAGCTATTTAACTACCGCTAATAGTTACTATGCACAGGTGTACGATACCAATGGTTGTAGTGCAACTACTACCGCAGTGACTATTTCACCTACACTTATGATGAGCGGTCTTACCGCTACTCAGTTACAAGCGAAGACTTGTAATGTAGATGAAAACATCTCTGTAACCCTCAGCACTACCACCGTATACAGTGGCGAACCTATCGAGTACTCAGTGAGCAAAGTAGGTTGGGGTACTATTACCGTAATACCTCCAGTAACGCTTAACTCACTTACTTATACTCTCACCCTTACCGAACCTTACGCTTATGTGATAAGAGCTAAGAATATGATTACAGGTTGTGAGGTAAGTACCAACTATACCGTGCTCGATCCTAACACCTTGTTGTTAGAAGCTAAGAACCCACAAAGGGTAACTTGCTACGGCGGTACAGGCTCTATTACCTTAGAACTTACCGATACCCGTCTTTCTGACGGCGACCAAGTGGCTAACGGATTTAGCTATACAATCTATCCGTTGCCAGTAGGTACTCCTATTACAGGTAACTCTCCAGGTGCTACCATAGCACACGCAGGCTTGCCAGCAAGCAAGTACAGGGTAGAAGCTATCTCGGCTATTTCAGGTTGTAAAGCCGAAACTACCTTCGAGATAGTACAAGCCGAAGCTCCTATAACTGCTTTTGCTAAGGAAACGCACAGTGTAACTTGCGATAACAACCTTGGTGAGATACTTGTAACCGTATCAGGTGGTTGGGCTCCTTATACTGTCAATATCCAAGGCGGTGCTATTACAGGTCGGAAAATTATAGCTCTCAATGGCGATAGTGCCTTGTTCACAGGCTTAGTATCTACGGGTACTCCTGGTGGTGTAGTAACCTATACCGTTACCGTTACCGATGCGTGGGGCTGTTCAGTAGTTTCAGGTACTACTCAAGTAGGCTTGAAATCACCCGACCCAATTACCGCTACTGTTTCTGTAACTCGTGATGTTACCTGTCAAGGTGACCACGATGGTGAAATTACTATCGACCCAGCAAGCGTTAGAGGTGGCTCAGGCAGTTATGTTTATACTATTGTAGATTCCAATTTAAATGCTTTCACTCAATCGGGAACTACCTTTAGCAACTTGCTACCTGGTATGTACACCGTTGAAATTTGGGATACTTGGGGTTGTAACCTCATCGTTCGACAATTGGAAGTAAAAGAACCTAAGCCTATCGTAGTGAATGTAACCGATTCTAACTTGCTCGTATGCCACAAAGGTAACGACGCTTGGATAGAGTTCACCGTTGATGGCGGTCGTCCTAACTACGACATCGCTATAATGAAAGAAGGCTCTAACGTTCCTGCACATACCGATTATGCTACCTCATCAGCAACCGTAATCCGCGCTTCTAACTTAACCGAAGGCAATTACGAGATTGTGGTAACCGATAGCGTAAGCAGTACAACCAACGGCTGTGTGATGTCGCCTACTTATAAGTTCAGCGTTTACTCAGCTCCTGACCTCGACCCAACTACCGAGCAAGGCTTCAGTTGTGATAATAACGACTTCACAACCTGGATAGAAGTACGCTTCAAAGACGAAGTAGATTTCAATAAGATAACCTACAAACTCAATGGAGCTACTACACCACAAACCTTCTCGCGTAACAACGGTGTGAATGTCGGCTATATCGACCAGAACAGGTTTAATATGAGTATAGCAACTCAAACCTTAGAAATCGTCTATACCGATGTCCATTCAGTTACCGGAGCTGTTAAACAATGTACTCAAATGGCTACCAAATCAGTAACTGTGGTAGAGTATCGCCAGTTGAACAATATTGTGAAATCACCTACTACCGTTATCAATACACTACAAGTAGAAGGTGTAAACGGTGTGAAACCTTATCGTTATGAGTTCAATGGCGAAGACTACGATACCAATAACGTCTACGAATTGAGAATGAACGACCGTGAATACACCGATCCAGTAAGCGGTAAGAAACTCAAAATAGTAGATGTAGTAGTACACGATGCAGCAGGCTGTACGTTCTCCAAAACGTTCTATGAAGAATACTTCGATGTATTCATACCGAACTTCTTTACTCCTGACGGCGATGGCAACTACGATACGTGGGCACCACGCAGGGTAGATAAGTATCCGTTCATTCGTACTACTATTTACGACCGCTACGGTCGTCGTCTCAAAACGCTTAGAGCAGGCGAAGAATGGGACGGTAAGTACGACGGTAGAGATATGCCAACAGGCGACTATTGGTACCTCGTAGAACTTAGCGACGAACACGATACTCGTACCTTCAACGGTAACTTTACACTATATCGTTAAGATTTGTTTGCTTCATAGGTTATACATTAATTAATATTTATTTCAAAAGGGCTACCCGCTAAGGGTAGCCCTTTTTCATTTCTTAAAAATTTTATTGCTATCCCAACTATAATGGTCATTGTATTTTCCTTCACTTTATTTATTACCTTTTGCCTTTTATTTTTATCTTATACACTCCCCATTTGCTAATTTCCTCATTCTCTCATTTCCTCACTTCTGGTATTATTGGCTTATTTTGGTGTTATCAGTTTTATCCCCTATCTTATGCATCATAATTAACGTCAGTTACAATTTATTCATTACTGTTCCGTGAAATTCTTCAGCTTTAGCTCAGTAATCCGTGAAATCTTCGCGAGACTTCCAGGCTTGCTACCTATTTGTTAGATTATTTTAAGATTTGTAAAATTTCTGTAGCGTAAGCTACACTTTTTTCTTACACCAATCTCACATTAACTTAAAACACTATAAACTCAATTAATGTTCGATTATAATTTAATTAATCGTTATTGTAGAGCCACTGTAGAGCCACTGTAGAGCCACTGTAGAGCAACTGTAGAGCCACTGTAGAGCCACTGTAGAGCCACTGTAGATCCACTGTAGAGCCACTGTAGAGCCACTGTAGAGCCATTGTAGAGCCACTGTAGAGCCACTCTAGAGCCACTGTAGAGCCACTGTAGAGCCACTGTAGATCCACTGTAGAGCCACTGTAGAGCCACTGTAGAGCCACTGTAGACCCACTGTAGACCCACTATAGACCCACTGTAGAGCCACTGTAGAGCCACTGTAGAGCAACTGTAGAGCCACTGTAGAGCCACTGTAGAGCCACTATAAAACCACTGTACTTTCGTGCACATCACATTTGTTAATTATCAATTGTCAATTATCAATTGTCAATTGAAAAGACTTTTACCTATTTGTTTGATTTTCTTTAAAGAAACCCTCGTGCATTTAACCTATACTTCTCTTGTTAAACAATAATTTTACTCTAATAAAATTCTTATAATATTACTTGATTGTCAGTTGTTTAAATATATAATGTTACAAATAACACAAAATAGTAGATAATAATATCTCTAAAAGTTTGTTTTGTATTGTAAAAATACCTATTTTTGTAGCGAAATTTAATTAAATGTATTTAGCAATGAAAACTAGACTAATGATGTTAGCTTTATTAGTGTTGACTTCAGCAACCCTGTTCAGCTGCAAAAAAGACGATAAAGAGGGAGACTCTAATATCATATTAGAGAAAACGGCTGTGACCCTTAACTTAGGAGGGCAAACAACCGTGAAAGTAACTGCCCCCGACGGTATCCTAAAGCCCGAATCTGAAGATGTAGACGTGGCTATCGCCAATATGGGAAGAGATATTAATGTTATTATTTCTAGCAAAAAAGTAGGCGGTAAAGTAGGTGAAACCCGTGTGAAAATAGAAAGTAAAACTGGTGGAGTTGCCTATATCAATGTAACTGTAAAAGACGAAATGAAAACAGATAGAGGTATAGCCGTTTTGGGTAAAACCGTATTTGTTGATAGAGACGTAGAAGTAGAAGTTACAAATTTGCTAAAGAAATATAATGGTACTATAGATAAAGTAAATATAAGATCTACTTCCACTGCTTTAGCACAAGTACGCAAAGATGGAAATAGATTTTTTGTAACAGGAATAGGCGAGGGACTAACTGGTGAAGTATACTTTGAAGATACTGCAGGTGAGAAAAACGATAAAGGTGAATTTCCCCAAGGAAGTTTTATTGTACACGTACGAGCTCCTTTCCTTGCAGTACAAAGCGGTGAAGTAGGAGTTGGACAAACCAAACGTATTGATTTAGCCAATATCTATAACAATGCCTTTACTTTCGAAGGTGTAAATAATGATATTGCCACTGTTGAGTATGCAAAAGAATTAGACGGTGTAGGAAAAGAACTTTCTAATGGTAATTTTACAGGTATAAAAGTAACAGGTAAAAAAGAAGGTACTTTTACATTTAAACTCACTAATAGCGATGGTGATAACGGTAAAGGTCGTGAACTTAGCCTAACTATTACAGTAAGCAAAGTAGATACCTCTAACTTTATTATCGAAGGAGATGTACTTAAAGGTGTGAAAGCTGGAGTAACACTTACAGGAGCAGTTATTATCCCTGCAAATGTAAAGAAAATAGCTACAGAAGCCTTTAAAGATCAAAGCGTGATGGAAAGTATCAACTTAAATAATGTAGAAGAAATAGAATTAAACGCATTTCAAAGAACTTTCAATTTACGTAGAGTAGAAATGTCTAATGTGAAAATTATAGGACAACGAGCTTTCGATCAAAATACACAATTAAAAGAAGTAGACCTTCCTGCTACTTTACAAAAAATAGGAAGAGCTGCTTTTTCAGGTACAAGCCTTGTAAAAGTAACTTGTAGAGCTACAACTCCTCCTGCTGTTGATAGTAGTTTTGGAGGTATAAGAACTGCTCAAAACTTAGTACTATATGTTCCAGCTTCAAGTATACAAGCCTATAAAACAGTTTGGAGTGGTGAATTAACCTCTAATTTCAGAGGTTTGCAAAATAATGGTTATACACCATTTCCTATCCCATAAGAATTAAATATTTAAAATAATAATTATAAAAAACCGTTATAAGTATAGCTTATAACGGTTTTTTATGTATAATCTTTCAAGCACTCCAATTCTGAAATCAATTGTCCGTCGTGCTACTACTTTTTCTGAGGCATAGTTTCACTCTTTAGCCCAAATTCGCCTCAAATTGTATTTGCCTAATTAAAGTGCCTGCCGTGCTACGGTCGGCCGGCTCAAATAAAAAGAGGCTTCTAACCCCTTAGAAGCCTCTTGAATTTAATAATAAAAAAGAAAACTTAAAAATAAAAATTATGAAAAAAACTTTTTGTTTACAATTACATTCTTGTTTTTATACACAACTTGTAGTTTGTTTATTTCTTTGTTGTTGGTTATGAAAAAGTCTCTTATCTTTTTTGATGGCACAAAGATACGTTAAAAAATGTAACTACCAAAAAATATTCAAAAAAATATGCAAAAAAAATATAACTATCGTCGCTGAAATTCTTATTTTACTGTTAATAATTACACACTAAATCTTTAAAAACACTGCGTTTTATCTGTTAAAAAACTGTTTTTAACAGATAAAACGCAAAGAAAATGTTAAAATCCCGAGAATAACGCAAAGAATGTTAAAGTTTTATTTTTGCCCTTTTAAGACAATATTATCTTCTTTAAAATGCCCGAAATCCTTATAAAAAAGCTATTGTGTCACTTTTTTCTTTATTCATTTTAGAACGATAAAAGGATTTAAGTACCTTCTTAATGTTAAAATGAAGGTCTTAAATATTTGTTAATGTAAAAGGAATGTTAAAAGCAAAAACTACCTTATTTCTAAGATATAGTATTTGTATAATAAATAAAAAAGATATAATACACTTTTATTATCCAAATACTTTTCGTACCTTTGCCCTCTCAAATTAAATCATTATGAGTATAACAACAAAAAAAACCATTGGCGAAATTGTAGCCGACGATTTTCGCACTGCCGCTATATTTAAAAAACACGGTATTGATTTTTGCTGCAAAGGCGGTCGTACTATCGACGAAGTCTGTGAGAAAAAAGGAGTAGAGAAAAACGCGCTTATTAGCGAATTGGAAGCGCTCCCCAAAGGCAATAGCAACGAGGTCGATGTACGCGATTGGCCTCTCGACTTACTTGCTAACTATATTGTGCGCATTCATCACCAATACGTGCACGACAAAACTCCTATGCTCTTGCAGTTTCTAGATAAGCTATGTCGTGTGCACGGCGAGCGTCACCCTGAGCTCTTTGAAATCAATCGTATTTTTAATGAGAGTGCTCGTGACCTCGAGTCGCATTTTAAAAAAGAAGAAGGAGTGCTTTTCCCTTTTATCGAAAGCCTCGTAAAAGCACAACAATCAGGGCAACCTCTTGGCGATATACCTTTCGGTACGGTAGAGAACCCTATCGCAATGATGATGCACGAACACAGTGCAGAAGGTGAGCGTTTCGAGGAAATAGTAAAGCTTACCAATAACTATACGCCTCCTGCCGACGCTTGTAATACTTACAAGGTAACGTATCAAATGTTGCAAGAGTTTGAAACCGATTTAAATCGTCATATTCACCTCGAAAACAATATCCTTTTCCCTAAAGCTATTGCTTTGGAAAAACAACTTCGCCAAGCGTAGTTTATTATTAGGATTATCAAAAAAAGAGTTCGGTAAGAATACCGAACTCTTTTTTTATTTCAGTTTTAAGTATTTACCTGTGTAGCTCTTTTTGTTTTTAGCGATTTCTTCGGGCGTGCCTGTCGCTATGAGATTACCTCCCTTAGCACCGCCTTCTAAGCCTAAATCTATCACGTAGTCAGCCGATTTTATCATCTCTACATTGTGCTCTATAATAATTACCGAATGCCCTTTTTCTATAAGAGCTTGCAGCGAGTCTAAGAGCTTGCGAATGTCGTGAAAGTGCAAGCCGGTAGTAGGCTCATCGAAGATGAAAAGCACCTTTTCTTTACTGTCCGATTTCGATAGAAACGAGGCTAACTTTATCCGTTGGGCTTCCCCACCCGATAGAGTAGAGGAGGATTGCCCCAGTGTTACATACCCCAAACCTACATCTTGCAAAGGTTTTAGCTTTTCGGCTATTTTGGTTTGTTTGTGCTTTTGGAAAAAGGCTACGGCATCATCGATAGTAGTGTTTAGCAGGTCATCTATGTTTTTGCCTTCGTACATCACTTCAAGTACTTCTTTTTTGAAGCGTTTGCCTCCACAAGCCTCACAAGTGAGGTGCACATCAGCCATAAATTGCATTTCTATGGTTACTTCACCCTCTCCTTTACATACTTCACAACGACCCCCATCAACGTTGAATGAGAAGTGTTTAGATTGGAAATTCCGCATCTTTGCCAATTTCTGATTTGCAAAGAGGGCGCGAATATCGTCGTAAGCCTTAATATAGGTAATAGGATTTGAACGGGTAGATTTGCCAATAGGGTTTTGGTCTACAAACTCCACACTTTGCAAGTGTTTGTATTTGCCCTCTATTTTGGTAAACTGACCAATTTTCTCTCCGCCTAAATCCAATTCTTTCTGAATGGCAGGATAGAGTAGCTTTTTCACCAAAGTCGATTTTCCACTACCCGATACCCCTGTAATTACCGTGAGCATATCCAAAGGGAAGGTAACATCTATATTTTTAAGGTTGTTCTCGCGACAGCCTACCAAAGTGATGTAGTGAGGCGAAGTGCGTCGCTTTTTGGGTATTTCAATTGTTAAGCGCCCACTGAGGTATTTCCCCGTAAGGGTGTTGGCTTTTAGAAGTTCCTCATAAGTGCCTGTCGCTACTACTTCGCCACCGTGCGTGCCCGCTTCAGGACCTATATCGATGATGTAGTCGGCAGCTTTCATAATATCCTCGTCGTGCTCCACTACAATCACCGTATTGCCTAAGTCACGCAAGGATTTTAGTACGCTTATCAGTCGTTCGGTATCGCGCGGGTGCAAACCGATACTGGGCTCATCGAGTATGTACATAGAGCCTACCAAACTACTGCCCAACGAGGTCGCTAAGTTAATGCGCTGGCTTTCCCCCCCTGAGAGCGTATTCGATTTTCGGTTGAGCGTTAAGTAACCTAAGCCCACATCGGTGAGGAATTGCAAGCGGTTGTTAATTTCTAAAAGCAATCGTTTGGCTACCTCTTGCTCATAGTCGGTGAGTTTGAGTTCTTTGAAAAAGACTTGTAGTTCTTCAATAGGCAGTTCTACCAAGTCCGAAATGCTTTTGCCTGCTATTTTCACGTAGTTAGCCTCTTTGCGCAAACGCTTGCCGTGGCATTCGTGACAACGCGTTTTTCCGCGATAGCGTGCCAAGAGCACTCGGTTTTGTATTTTATAACTTTTCTCTTCTAACTCTTTGAAAAAATCGGTGAGTCCTGTGAAATACTTGTTGCCGTCCCAAACCAATTGTTTCTGCTCATCGGTGAGCTCAAACCAAGGCTTGTGTATCGGGAAATCGAACTTATAGGCGTTATTCACCAATTGGTCACGAAACCAACTCATCGTCTCACCGCGCCAAGGATAGATAGCATTCTCGTAGACCGAAAGACCTGTGTTAGGTACGATAAGGTCTTCATCAAGTCCGATAGTATCACCATAACCATCGCATTTGGGGCAAGCCCCATAAGGGTTGTTGAAGCTGAATAAGTGTACGTTAGGCTCTAAAAAGGTGATGCCGTCTAACTCAAACCGATTGCTGAAATGCGTTTGTACCACCCCGTCCATTTCTTGAATATAGCACTCGCCTTTGCCTTCAAAAAAAGCCGTGTCTACCGCATCGGCAAGGCGGTGCTGAAAGTCTTCGTCGTGACGCACAATCACCCTATCTATTACCAATTGGAAATTGTCGAGATTCTTAGGCAAATTGTCTTCCTCAAGACGAATGATTTCTTCTTTGTATAGAATGCGTGCATAGCCCTGTTGTAATAGGAGTTTGAGCACTTGCTCTACGGTACGGTCTTTGGGGATACTCACAGGGGCTAAAAGCAACAGTTTTGTGCCTTCTGGATAGCGCATCACCGCATCAACCACATCGGTAACCGTATGTTTTTTTACCTCTTGACCTGAAATTGGCGAATACGTCTTCCCGATACGAGCAAAGAGCAGTTTCAAGTAGTCGTACACCTCGGTAGAAGTGCCCACAGTAGAACGTGGGTTCGAGGTATTTACTTTCTGCTGAATTGCAAT
This sequence comes from Capnocytophaga sp. oral taxon 380 str. F0488, assembly GCF_000318255.2. Taxonomy (NCBI): domain Bacteria; kingdom Pseudomonadati; phylum Bacteroidota; class Flavobacteriia; order Flavobacteriales; family Flavobacteriaceae; genus Capnocytophaga; species Capnocytophaga sp. oral taxon 380. The sequence continues at coordinate 48,979 of NZ_KB291183.1, read as the reverse complement.
CGCAGGGGCAATCCCTACGATATTGTCTACTTTGGGTTTGTCTAACTTACCCAAAAACTGACGCGCGTACGACGACAGGCTCTCCACATAACGGCGCTGTCCTTCGGCGTAAAGCGTGTCAAACGCCAATGATGATTTACCCGAGCCCGAAAGTCCTGTAATCACCACTAACTTATTACGAGGAATTCCTACAGTTATATTTTTAAGGTTGTGCAATTTCGCACCCTTTATAAGTATCTCTTTGGTTTTCATTTGTTTATTTTAGCAGTTTTATATGCGCTTCTAATTCTTCTATTTCTTTTAAATCTTCTAAGTCAGCTTGCTGAGCATCATATTGTTTCCGTTTCACTTCAAACTCATCATACACTTTTCTCACTATTGTTTTCATTTGTTCGTTGCTCACTGAGCCATTGCCTTTTAGTACTTTTTTATCGTTGAATTCAATAATCCTATCGATATTCTCACGCCAGAAATCCATAGTAATGTCTTGTCGGTTTTTAGCTCTTAATTCCGCCGATTCTAAGAATACCATTACAAAGCGATTTAAGCTATCAATCTCATTATCAGTAAGGTAATTCTTAGCTATGTAAATATCCCCTTTCCTCACAATGTTTCCCTCCCACGAGGTAAGTGCCATATTGTTTTGCGAAGCATCAGCACGACTGACAATCAGTTCAGCAGCCGTTTGACCTGTGATAGCGTATAGAATTTTATTTTGAGTTTGTGCATAAAACATCTGGGTCGCCTTATCGGTTTTATCATAATCGCTACTGAGCATAAATAAGTCTCTTATTTTTTGGTAGAAGCGTTTTTCCGAAGCTCTAATGTCGCGAATACGGGCGAGTAATTCGTCGAAATAATCAGGTCGCCCATCGGGGTTTTTCAGCCGTTCATCGTCCATCACAAATCCCTTCACCATAAATTCTTTCAAGTACTGGTTTGCCCATTGCCTGAACTGAACTCCTCGCTTACTACGCACCCTGAATCCAATAGCGAGAATCATATCCAAACTGTAAAAAGTAACTTCATAATTCTTCCCATCACAGGCAGTTGTTAAGTAATTCTTAATAACTGAATTTGGAGATAATTCATTATCCTTTAGTATATTAGATATGTGCATACTGATATTAGGAACAGAGGTGTCAAAAAGGTCAGCAAGCTGATTTTGGTTCAACCATACCGAGCCGTCTTTGGCAAAAAGAGAGATTTTCACCTTGCCGTCGTCGGTCTTATAAATGATGATTTTTTGTTGTGTGTTCATTGTTTTATCTATCAAGGGCGCAAAGGTACAAAATAATTAACAAATAGGCTAATAGGAAAAATTCTTACTATAGCAAACATACAAAATTAAAAGTTAATATCATTTCTATATATAATTCTGATTTACAGTATACTTTTGAAGAATGTCTTTGTAAAATCTAAGCAACTTGTTACTAAAATTCGTGAATTAAATGAATCCCTCCGCTAATGCGTTTCTTGTAGCTTGTGCCTCCGAGCTTCTTCAATTAATTTCCTGTTTCATTTGCTAATTTTCTATCTCCCCGTGTGCTTTGCACGGTCTCCCTTTGAAGATAGCCAGCGAGAGAAAGGTATTGTAAGGGGGATATTTATAATCAATAGGTTAATTCAACCCTTGATTGCTATTAGTAACATTCTAAACTCAATCAGTATTCAGTTAATCTTTGGTTAGTCTTCATTGTAGAGCCACTGTAGAGCCACTGTAGAGCCACTCTTCGTTCATCTATCCTATAAGCTTTGTATAATTCCCTCCCAAATTCACCATTCACCATTAACCATTAACCATTAATCATTAGCTAATGCCTATGCGACCTCGCACCTTTGGCATATAAATTGCATATAATAAACTAAAAAAAAACATATGAAACAGTACATTTTATTATTCTCATTGGTCTCTACAATGGCAATAGCACAAACCCAAACGCCTTCAGTGCAAGTGGTAGGTGAAGGCATTGTATATGTTACCCCCGATGTCGTAAACATCTCTATCAGTATAGAAAGAGAAGGACTTGACCTTAAAAATTTGCGACAAAAAAACAGTGAAGAAGTAGCCAAAGTCTTGGAGACTTTGAGTAAAGAACTGCCAAAGGAAAACTTCCAAACCAGCTATGTTTCACTTTATAAAGACGATTATAACAAGATTAATAAATATCGCGTTTTACAAAATATTACTATTAAATTAGAAGATATTAGCAAATACGATAGTTTAATGAACGCTATTTTCGATGCAGGCGTAAACCGTATCAACAGTGTAAGTTTCGATGTGAAGAATAAAGAAAAGCATTTGCAAGACGCTCGTGTAGCTGCCATTGAAGATGCTCGTAAAAAAGCACTGCTCTATGCGGTAAGTTTAGACCAAAATATAGGCAAAGCCATTGCTGTTAAAGAACTTTCATCAAACTTTAACGATGTACAACCTACTTTCAGATCCAGTAAAGTGAGCTTAGGTAGTAGCGGAGCGGAAGCTAACGACGACACCTTAGCAATAGGCAAAATAGCGGTAGAAGCACAAATAAATGTAGCTTTTGAATTACTCAATAAATAGATATTTCTATGAATACACAAGAAATCATCGCTTATATATTAGTTGTTATAGCAGTAGGCTATCTCGTAAAAACACTTTTTTTAAAAAAGAAAAAGAAAAGTTGTGGAGGAGGAACTGATTGTAAGTGTGGATAAAAATAACGAGATTTTTCTCGGCATTGTAATATATTTTTAAATTGCGCAGCCCCCTTTTTGGGGGCTTTTTTTATCTTTTATTCTTTTGTTTTTATCTTTTTTCTATTTGTTATAGGCTATTTTTCTTTTTATTACTTTCTTAGAGCTTCTTTTTAGCCTTTGATTATGAATGTCTTAAAACTCATTAGACGATTTTAAACCTTTTATAGACGATTTTAAACCTCTATTTCTTCAACTATTTTGTACTTTTGAACCATCAAAACCATACGAAAACAAACGAACAAACAACCATTGTATGAAAAGAAATCTATTTTTATCAGTTCTGTTGTTCTTATTAGTGAGTTGGAGCTATGCGCAACAACGCACTATCCGTGGAACTGTCAGCGATGCTACTACCAAAGAGCCCCTAATGAGTGCTTCGGTAGTAATTAAAGGAACTAGTAAGGGTGTCAGTACCGATATGAGCGGTAAGTATACCATAGAGGTATCGGTAGGGCAAACCTTAGAAGTCTCATTTATGGGTTATGTAACTCAAAATGTAAAAGTAACCGCCAATACACCTTCACCTTTGAATATTGCTCTTGCCGAAGAGCAAAGAAAGTTAGACGAAGTAGTGGTCGTAGGTTATGGCGTTACCAAAGTACGTGATTTAGCAGGTGCTATTACCTCCATCAAAACCAATGATGTAAAAGCAGGGGTGGTAGCCGATATGTCACAGATGTTAAAGGGTCGTGCCTCAGGAGTACAAGTGCGCCAAAACTCACTCGAGCCTGGTGGTAATGTATCTATCCGTGTGCGTGGTGCTTCTTCAGTAAGTGCCGATAACGAACCACTTTATGTAATCGATGGATTCCAAACAGATAATATGTCGCAAATCAGTATAGACGACATCGAATCAATCGAAATCTTAAAAGATGCCTCTACTACTGCTATTTACGGAGCTCGTGGTGCTAATGGGGTTATCCTTATTACTACTAAAAAAGGTAAAGAAGGTAGCTTTAATGTAGAGTACTCTAACCAAACATCTTATAAGAATATGTATAATCCTTGGGATTTGCTTGATGCTGGAGAAACCATAGCACTTACCCGTCGCTTATATGAACAAACCCAAGACGCCGCTTATGGCAAATGGACAGCTCAACAAGCTACCTATCGCGGTAAAGGTACCGATTGGCTCAAAGAAACCACTCACGATGCCTTTACTGTATTGCATCAACTTTCTGTATCAGGAGGTACTGACCGTTTATCTGCTTTTATGTCAGGTAACTACCTTACCGAACCTGGTATTCTGCTCAATACCGATTATAATCGTTATGGAGGACGCATCAATTTGCAGTACAAGATAAGTCCGAAAGTAAGAGCGGGGGCTAATATGAGTTTTTCCAAATCTAAAAAGAAATTCTTAGATATGGGTACAGTCTCTTCTGATAAAAATATTATGTATCGTATCTTTAATTTGGAACCTTGGAAAAATAAAGAAGGTTTCGATGTGTTTGGAACTAAAGACCGTCGTCCTGCTGTGTTCGAAGAAATGAGCGGAGCACAACTCTATCGCCATTTTAATACAATGTATGCAACCGCCTATGCCGATATTGATTTGTTGCCTTCACTTACTATCAATGGTCGTTATACCTATGCTTATGACCATTTAAAAACTGAAAAGTATTATGACCGTTCTACTTCTATAGGTCAGTCTTACAAAGGACAAGCATTTCTCAGTCACGAAGAAAACGTAAAACACCAAATAGAAGGTGTGGCTACTTATCACCCTAAAATGGAAGGTAAACACGATATAAAAGTAACCGCAGGTACTTCCTATATTTATCAAAGAGGTAAAGGAGATGAAGTGCAAGCCTATGGTTTTGCTTCCGATGTATTCTCTTTCAAAAATATTGGAGCTGCCCAACATTTAGATTGGATAGGTTCAGGTGAATCCTCAATCAAAAAGGCTTCTGTTTTTGGTCGTGCCGAATACATCTTCAATAACCGTTATATTATCAACGCTTCAGTTCGTGCCGATGGTTCATCAGTGTTTGGAGCTGACTATCGTTGGGGTATATTTCCTGCGGGGTCTATCGCTTGGCACTTAGGTGAAGAAGAGTTTATGAAATTTGCTAAACCTCTTTTCTCTCGTATCAAATTGCGCACTAGCTATGGACTTAGTGGTAACGATGGTATCCGTTTTGGTTTGTCACAATACCAATACTCTGTACGCGATGTGTATATTGGTAATGATGTGAACTCCAAAGGTATGTATCCTTCTAATCCCTACAATCCAAAACTCCGCTGGGAAACCACTGCACAATGGAATGCCGGTATCGATTTAGTGGTTGGTAGAGTAGAAGCCAGCTTCGATTATTATATCAAACGCACTCACGACTTGTTAAACCCTGACCCTATTCACCCTTCAGGAGGTTTCCCTAACTATGTGAATGACGGTCGCCGTTTTGAGTATACCGCAATGATGGTAAACGATGGTGAGATCGAAAACCGAGGTTTTGAAGTGGCTATCAAATCTACCAATATCAATAAAAACGATTTTGTGTGGACTACAGCATTTAACTTCTCTCATAACCGTAGTGAGGTATTGAAACTCAACGATGGAAAACCTCGTTTTCAGTATATACGTCCTCACGGTTCTTATGACGAAAAAGAATATATGATGCTCAAAGAAGGTGAACCTCTCAGTGCTATCTATGGTTATGAGTTCGATGGTATCCTTCAAGAAGGCGAAACTTATGCACCACAGCCTAACTCAGCACCTGGTGACCCTAAGTTTAAAGACCTTAATGGTGATGGTAAAATAGACGAAAACGACCGTACGGTATTGGGTACTGGTATCCCTAAAACTATCATAGGTCTTAACAATAGTTTTACCTATAAAGGGTTTGACTTCTCTTTCTTCTTTGAAGCCTCATTAGGAGCCAAGATGCTTAACTTAACTCGTATTTATTTGGAAGATAATAACCGCCTTTCAGATTCAGCTGACCGTTGGACAAAAGCGCACGCTTCTAACAGTGTGCCTCGTAATGGTTATCAAAAAACAGCTAAATTGCAATATGGTTCTTATGTGAACTCTCGTTTTGTAGAAGATGCCGATTTCGTAAAATTGCGCAATGTTGAGTTAGGATATACCTTCACAGGCAGTCAATGGAATATGAAAACTCTTAAAACAATGCGTGTGTTTGTAGGAGGCCAAAACTTGCTTACCTTCACTAAATACCAAGGTTTTGACCCCGATATCAGTACCAATGGTAGTAGTGCTATTGCACAAGGTTTGGATTTGAACTCTTATCCTGCTTACAGAACCATTAACTTTGGAGTGAAATTAACTTTTTAACGCAAAAGAATAATGAAAACGAATTATAAACTATATACATTGGTAGGTCTTTTAGGACTCTCGTTTACCGCTTGTGAACTCAAAGAAGATTTAACTTCGGTTTACAATGCTAATAACGCCTATACTACCGAAGAAAATGCACAAGAAGGTGTAAACGGAATTTATCGTTACCTTCTTGGGGCTACACACACAAGCAACTTCTACATCAACGATATGTCTACTGATGACTGTTTTAAAGATGGTATTGCTTTCGAGATATACAATGAAAACGGTCTCTCTGGCAACGTAGAACTTGCGAGATGCTACAATGGTAACTGGCAAATGATTGGTTGTGCCAATACTGCTATTGACAATATCTCAATGATTCCCGAATCTCGTTTCAAAACCGCCGATAAGAAACCAGAGCTCTTAGCCGAAGCCCACTTTTTGCGTGCTTTTGCCTTCTATCAGCTTACCAATGCTTTTTATCGAGTACCTTTGATAACAAATGGTTTCTACGAAGCTGATGCTAACCCTACTTTGGCTACTGTTGAGGAATTAGATGACCAAATAGAACAAGATTTGCTCATTGCTACTAATAACCTTCCCGATGAATGGGGTACTGCAACAGAGGGAGCTTCAGGTCGCCCTACCAAAGGCGCGGCTTATGGCTATTTGATGCGTCTTAATATGCGTAAAGCAGGGCGTTTGCGCGAAGAAGGTAAAGATGCTACCGCTGCTTGGCAAGCTGCTTTAATGTATGCAGACCAAGTGATAACCTCAGGTAAATACGCCTTACAAGCTAAAGTGTTTGATGTGTTCGACCCTTCTAAGCCTGAAACCTTAAATAATAACGAGATTATCTTTGCTATACGAGCAAGTGATAAAGTGCCCTCAGGTTCTTCAGATTTAGCTTTGTATTTCACTCCTTGGGAATATGATATGGGCTGGAATAATATCAATATGCCTTTGGAATTGTACTGGAAGTTTAATAGTGATGACCAACGCCTCAAAGAGCTTATTGTAACTTCCTTCGACAACGTGTACGGAAAACCTATAAAGTACATATCTCCTAAACTTAATGAAGTAGGAACGCTTAGGAATGAAAAAAGTAATCCGCAAATAGTTGAGAACGATGCGGTATATACTAAAAAGTATAAATATACCAAACCAGGAACCTATAATTATAATACACCTAATAACCTCATCTTGTTGCGTTATGCTGATGTATTGCTTTGCAAAGCTGAAATTCTTAATGAGCTCAATGGACCTACTCAAGAATCAGTGGATTTGATTAATAAAATTCGTGAGAGAGCTTTTGAAAATAACAACCACAATTATACCTTGGCAAACTTTGCTTCCAAAGAAGATATGCGTAGTAAATTGTGTGATGAACGCTTGTTTGAGCTTAATATGGAGGGAGTTCGTCGTGTAGACCTTATCCGTATGGGATTATGGAAAGACCGCTTAGATGCTTATATGGATCTTGTTAAACAAAAATTGGAAACTAAAGAAGCCAATTTAAATGCCAGAAGAGACCCTAATGTAGTAAAAAATCCTTATGATTTGAGTCCTGAATGGAAAGTGTATCCTAAGTTCAGCAATCCGTTTAAACCTTATGACAAACGTAGGTATTACCCTATACCAGGAGTGTATAGTAACAAATTCCCTGACCTACAAAACAACCGTTCTTTTAGAGAACAATAATCTTAAATGTAAACTCATATGAAAACCTATACAAAACCAATACTGATGGCTGTTGCGATGCTTAGTATGATAGGCTGTGACAAGAGCGATGTAGATGGGCGTTTTAGCGATAACCCACGCAGTGAGATAGGAACTCCACAAGAAGGCAGTTTGGTTACTGCTAAACAAGTGAAGTGGAACTTTGATAATACCAATGATTGGCTTAATGCCAGTCAAGGAGAACAGGCTAATATCTCACAAACTTCAGTGGAAAGCAATACTGAAGCTGAAGATGGTAAAGTAGTGAAAATATTCACTAAAGCAGGTACCAAAGAGCGTAAAAAGCTCAAAACTAAAAAACAATACGGAGCAGGACTCTACACTTGGCGTGCCTATATCTCTGATTTAGGAACTACTGAACGTGTGAGCATAGGCTCTTGGTTGTGGAATAGCGATAAACACGAACTGGACTTTGAGGTAGGTTCTGGTACGGCTAAAGACCGTGATGCCTTAGGAGCTGCTGATGATGAAGTGATTGCTTATATTACCAGCCAAGATAACCCAGCTTTACACCAAAAAGTAAAAATCAAGAAGAATGCGTGGCATATGTTCCAAATTGACCTAAAATTAGCAGGAGGAAAGTATTTTGCTACTTGGCTTATTGATGATGTAAAGTGTGCCGCTCAGCAACTTAATTATGGGCAAGAGCACCCTTTTTATATCTTTTGTAGTACTGAGAACTTGAAATTTGTGGGCGATAGCTGGCCTTATAAAGATAATTATGGCTTGTGGGATTATGTAACCTATACTCCCTACTCATATTCTATGGAACCTACAGAACCTCAAAACCAACTTAACCCACCTGACCCAGAACCAGAACCAGATACAGGAGAAGTAAAGAAATGGACTTTCAACAGCTTCCCTGACGATTGGTTGAAATGGGGTATTGCTAAAGTAGATAGTGGTAAATTGGTGTTAGGAGTAGATAGTGGTAATACTATTGCTAAGGTACAATACAAGTTGGGTATGAAAATGGGCTATGGAAAATATACGTGGTCTGTCCGCTTCCCCGATGTATCAACTATTCCTGCGGGTACTCAATTCCAATCAGGAGCTAATCTTTATTATTATGCAGAAGATGAAAAAGGGAAAGTAACTGAACGCCTCTTTTTAATGATGGCTCGTATAGGCTCAGAAGAGGATCGCACTCGTTTAGGAGCTAAACCCAATCAGTTATTGCTATATATACAAGGAGCTGAACCTGCGGTAGACGAATATGTTGGCTTATTAGATGCTAACAAAGACTACAAACTTACCATCGACCTTAAAAAAGTAAATAACAAGTATACTATTGTTTACTCTATTGATGGTAACGTATTAAAAACTTTAGTTGCAAATTATGGTGAAGATGAATTTAAGTTCTTCTTTATAGCCGAAGCAGCTGCTAATAGACCTTGGATGAAATGGGCTAAACTCGATAAAGCTCTTACAAAACACTTAGAAACGAAGTTTAACTTTATTGAATATACCGCCTATTAGTAGTAATTGATGTTTATCTATAAATGGCAAATTGATTTTTCTGAGGCTGTCTCACCTCCAACAACGAGACAGCCTCTTTTTCTTAAAAAGAAAACTAAGAATAAAGCATACAACTTAATGATTTTAGTATGAAAAAAACATTTATTTTTTCATTGATGACCTTGTTCATCTATGTTGGTTGTAAGATAGATTCTGAGGAAACTACCCGCAACGCAACAACTACATCAAGCGATGGACAATCGCTTAATGCTGCACAACAAGCTCAAAAAGGGGTAATGTTTTGGGAGTTTGATGCTCCTTCTAACGATTGGATAGAAGCCAATCAGAACAGTAAGCCTAATTGCTATAAGATACAACATAGCCCTGGCTGTACAAACGGTGGACTTATTATTCACACAGAGGTGAATACTTTGCAACGCAACAAACTCAAAACTGTAAGACAATATGGAGCGGGAGTATATGAGTGGAGATTGTATGTTCCTAAATTGGAGAAAGGAGCCCAAACAAGTGTGAATTGCTTTCTTTACAAAGATGACAATCACGAATTGGCTATCAAAGTCTATTCAGGAAAGAATGCGGAACGCTCCCAAATGAGACTTACTGATAATCAAGTAATAGCAGAATTGGGTGGTTATGGAATGGCAACTAAAAAGATAGCTATTACCCAACAAGATTGGCATAGGTTTAAGATAGAATTGAAGTTAGTGAATGGCAACTATCACGCTATCCTTACAGTAGATGGAAGAGAAGGAAAGGATAAATTGGAAGGAACACTTGATTATGGTCAAGACAACCTTTTCAATATCTTTTGTAGTGTAGAGAACTTACCAAAAGTAGGTGATAGACCTGCTACCACTCCTACAACAGGTGTATGGGACAATGTTAAGTATACGCCTAATGGTGGAGCCGTAGTTCCTACACCTAAGCCTACACCTAACCCTAAGCCTGATAATCCTGTTGGAACTTACAGATGGCACTTTAGTTCTTATCCTCTTTCAGATTGGGTTTTAGCCAACCAAGAACCTAATAAGAATGTAGACCATTGTTCATCAGTTTATAAAGATGGTTGCGACGATGGTAAGGCTTTGAAGATATGGACAAAAGCAGGGACAAAAGAGCGGAAAAAATTAAAGACAGAACAAATGTTTGGTGCAGGGATTTACACTTGGCGTGTTTTCATTCCTACAATGAATATTGGTGAAAGAGTGAGCGTAGGTTCTTGGCTTTATAACGATGACCAACACGAAGTAGATTTTGAGGTTGGTTCAGGGACTATTAAAAAAAGAGAAGAAGCTCACGCAACGAAAAACAATCAGTTGATAGCTTATATTACAAGCCAAAATAATCCAGAACTACATCACGATACTGAGATTGTTACAGTTGATGAGAGAAATAAAGGATCGTGGCATACTTTTCAGATAAGATTGGAAATAAATCAAGCTATTAATGGTCAGAACTATATCATTACTTGGGCTATAGATGGAGTAGACCGTTATAAGTCAAAACTAAACTATGGACAAGAAAAATTATTTCATATATTTTGTAGTGTAGAGAACCTAGACTTTTTAGGAGAACGTCCTACTACAGAAGATGTTGTAGGCTTATGGGATTATGTAACTTATCAACCATATCCTTATTCTTATAAACCTCGCTAATAAAACGAGACTTACATATTGCTTTTATAAATGGCTGGTAAAGGGGTTGTAATTATCTACCTTTATAGAATATTAATAGAATTGCTTTGTTGTTAGTTAAAACGGTATTCATTACAACCCTCACACCAGTTTGTATAGTGAAAAGTGAGAAATTATTGGGATAAAGAGTTTTGAGCTTTTCGGAAGATATCGGAAAAGTTCGGAAGAGAGCTGAGAGAGGTTTTGGTGAAAAAA
>NZ_KB291183.1:19789-37829 GCF_000318255.2 Capnocytophaga sp. oral taxon 380 str. F0488 | reverse complement strand
CTTGGACGATTGGTATAGAAAGGGTATGTAAGTAATTGATTGATACTGTAATACAACAAAGCCAAAAATGTTAAAAACGGGGTTTCGAGGCGAAAGAAAGAGGAAGAGGTGCTAGGCCTTGTCATAGGCACTAGGGGGGAGTATGACGGAAAGGAGAAGGGATAATTAGAGAATTGGCAAATTAGAAAATTAGTAAATGGGGAAGTGTGAGGTCTTAGGTTATAGGCACTAGGGGAAGTATGACGGAAAAGGTGGAGTGTAGCGATGCAATAACGAATAATGAACGAAGAAACGACGAAGGAAAGACGAAGGAAAGACGAAGAAAAGACGAAGAAAAGATGAAGAAAAGACGAAGAAAAGATGAAGAAAAGATGAAGAAACGGAGAAGGAATAGCGAAGAAACAATAAAGCAAAAGAGAATTTTAAATAAAGCAAAAACGAAAAAATAAAAGCATATGAAACAAGTAAATCTATTTTTAATGGCAGTGTGTTTGACAGTTTTTGTAAACTGTAGCAAACAATCGAGTGATATTCCTGAGGTAACCATTGATAAAACCAAAGTGATGCGATGGGATTTTAAAACGCTTGACGGTTGGTTATTAGGTAATCAGGACGAGGATTACCCACAAGGGAAGGACAAAGAAACTTATGCCAAAGTGGTAAGTGATTCTTACGCCGAAGATGGTTGGGCACTGAAAATATGGACGAAAGCTCATACTGAACAACGCAAAAAACAAAAAACAGTACACCGTTACGGGGCAGGTATTTATACTTGGCGCGCTTACATTCCGCCGATGGAAACAGGTGCTTGGGCAAGTATAGGCTCTTTCTTGTATAACAGTGAGGGGCACGAAATAGATTTTGAAGTAGGCTCAGGTGATGCTAAACGCAGAAAGAAGTTGGGCGCAAAAGAGGGGCAGGTAGTGGTGTTTATGACCAGCCAGAATAATCCTTGGAAGCAAAATGCTGAGGTGCTTATAGACAGTGACCAATGGCATACTTTTCAGATTAAATTAGCTATCAATCCGCAGAATAACCATTATATTGCTACGTGGCTCATCGATGGGGTGCAACACCTTCATACGGAGCTCAACTATGGGCAGCAGTATCCTTTTCGTATCTTTTGCAGTGTAGAAAATATAGATTTTATAGGCGACCGTATTCCTACCAGAGACCATTATGCCTTGTGGGATTATGTGACATATGAGCCTTTTAGTAATGCTATTGAGCCTGTAAATCCCGATAAAGACTAACGCTTTTTTCTTATTGAAATAACATATAGGAACAAGAAAGATTTAAAATATGAGAAAATCGATTATTATTTTGTTTTTAATCATAGGGGGGGTATTAGTTTCTTGTAAAAAAGACGAACTTTTTATCCCTAAAAAAGAAGACCCTATTCCCCCTAAAAAAGAAGACCCTTTTGTCCCTCCGTATCAGAGTAATCTTACCGATTTTGAGGTGTCTTTGAGCAAGACGAATAACCTTCGTGCGGAAGTAACTGCAACTTTCAGCGGAGAAACGTCCTTCCATATAGCTTATTGGGAAGTGAACCATCCGGAACAAGTACAGCAAACCAATACCTATCAGGGCAAAGGAATAGAACGTAAAACGCTATTGTTCCTCAAACCCGATAGGCAATACAGTTGCCAAATCATTACCGAGAAAGGAGATAAGTCGGCAGTGAAAACCTTTAAAACAAAAAGTGTGGAGGCTTTTCTTCCTAATGCAACATTACTGATAGACGACCTAAAAGAAGATATAGGCGGTTATTTTTTTGCAAATGCCCGTATGAATGGTACAAAAGCCATCTATCTGACAGATACTAAAGGAGTAGTAGTATGGTATGAGCAAGTGCCCGAAGAGCCTTTGGTCGTAAATTACGATGCACAGCGTCAGCAGTTTTACATTCTTACCAATCCTGCTTACCCTGTTGGAAGTCCTTATACTTTCAATGCTAAAAGTATTAAAATTATAGACCTCTTTGGGGAGGTAGTATTTCAAAAAGACTTTGCTACTGTTCCTGCACTTAACGGACGGGAAGTGCATCACGAGTGTCGCCCTATGCCCGATGGCAGTATAGGATTAGTAACCTATATTGATAAAACTTTCGACCTCACTGCACAAGGCGGTACAACCACCGATATTGTAAAGGGTGATGGTTTTGTGATTATGAATAGAAGAGGAGAAATCACCCAGCAATGGAGTTGTTTTGATTATGTAGACCCCACTACCGACCCTAATATAAAAATACAAGGGGTAAAAAAAGATTGGCTACACGCCAATTCCTTTAACTACGATAGCGAAGGTAATTACTATATGACGTTTAATCGTTATGGAGAACTTTGGAAAATTGATAGTAAAACAGGGAAGTTACTATATCGCATAGGCGAAAATGGCACCATAAAACCTGAGAAAAAATACTTTACTCACGGAATGCACTGTGCTAACCCGAAAGCACCTAACGAGGTGTTAGTGATTGACAATGCGCGTTCAGATTCCGATACGGGCTCAAGAGCTATTTTGTATAAAGTAAATGAACAAAGCAAAACAGTAACAGTTCCTATGGCAGTAGCTCTTCCCAAAGATTTATCCTCATCAAACCGTAGCAATGCACAATTTATAGGTGAGGACTTGCTACTAATCACGTTGAGTACCAAAAAACAAATTATCATTACCGACCGCAACGAAACACCCACCATAAAACGTTCTTTTATGTTGCCTTTTACTTTCTATAGAGCACAATATATCCCAACTATTAAATATTAAAAATCAAACCACCACCAATGAAAAAACTTATATTTAGTTTAGTAACACTATGTCTTATGGCTTGTAAAGGCACTGAGCCTGTAATTCATTACGAGGTAATTCCGCTACCACAATCCATTAGTTATACCCATCAGAAACCCTTTGAGCTCGATGCTCAAACCGTGATTACCTATCCACAAGGTGATGCCTTACTACAAAGGAATGCCCAATTCCTCGCCTCTTATCTTAAAGAAATCACAGGGCTCACTCTTACCACTGAGCCCAATGTAAATAGTGGGAAGGTTATTCGTCTTAAAGCTGACCTTAAAAAACCTAACCAAGAGGCTTATCAACTTACCGTAACAAGTGAGCAAATTACTATCGATGGAGCAAGTCCCGCAGGTGTGTTCTACGGCATACAAACCTTGCGCAAGTCGATTGACGTAACAGAACCTAAATCCTTAGCGTTCCCTACGGCTGTGATAGACGATGCGCCTCGCTTTGCCTATCGGGGAATGCATTTTGATGTGAGCAGGCATTTCTTTACAGTAGATTTTATCAAGCAGTACATTGATATACTCGCACTTCATAACCTCAATAAGTTCCATTGGCACCTCACCGATGACCAAGGGTGGCGTATAGAAATCAAAAAATACCCTCGCCTTACTGAGGTAGGTTCAACACGCAAAGAAACGCTTATTGGGCATTTGCTCAAAGATAAACCCCACCAATTCGATGGCAAACCTTATGGTGGATTCTACACCCAAGAACAGATTAAAGAGATTGTAAAATACGCCCAAGACCGCTATATTACGATTATTCCCGAGATAGATATACCTGGACATACCTTAGCTGTGCTCACGGCTTACCCTGAGTTGGGTTGTACAGGCAAGGACTGTGCAGTAGGCACTAAATGGGGCGTTTTCGACGATGTACTTTGCGCCGGTAATGAGGCTTCTTATGAGTTCTTAGAAGGCGTATTCGACGAAATTACCGAACTTTTTCCCTCTAAATATATTCATATAGGAGGTGATGAGTGTCCTAAAACACGTTGGAAAGAGTGCCCTAAATGTCAGGCTAAAATTAAAGCGTTAGGCTTAAAAGGCGACGGTGAACACACTGCCGAACAGAAATTACAAGGCTATGTGGTATCGCGCGTAGAGCAGTTCCTCAAGAAGAAAGGTAGAGAGGTAATAGGCTGGGACGAGATTTTGGAGGGAGATAACATTTCACAAGATGCGATTGTAATGTCGTGGCGAGGTACCGAAGGAGGTATAGCCGCTGCTCAACGCCACAACCGCGCTATTATGACTCCGCATTACAGTTTGTATTTCGACTATAACCAAGGCGAAGACCCCAGTAAAGAACCACTATCCATAGGTGAATACCTCCCCGTGAAAAAGGTGTACGACTACGAACCTATCGACCCTAAACTCACTCCCGAACAAGGTAAATACATCTTAGGGGCACAAGCTAATTTATGGACAGAGTACATCGCGAGTCCTGCACACGCCCAGTATATGCTCTTGCCTCGCTTGGCAGCCTTAGCTGAGGTACAATGGACAGCCCCAGAGAAAAAGAACTATGCCGACTTTTTGAAGCGTTTAGGCAACTTACTCAATTACTACCAAAAAGAGGGATATCATTATGCCAAACACATCTTGGGTGTTACCCCTGTGATTCAGCCCGCGCCCGAGAAAGATGGCATTCAGGTAGAACTCCTCACCGTAGGCGATGGTAAGGTGTACTACACCACCGATGGCACTACTCCTGATGCTACCAAAACGCTTTATACCCATCCTATCAAACTCAGCAACGAGGTGCTGTTAAAAGCAGTAGCTGTGCATAAAGATACCATAAGCGGAGTGTTTAGCTACCAGTCGTTATTTAATAAGGCTACTTACAAGCCTATACAATTACTCACTGAAACTAATCCTAAATACACTTTTGGAGGGGCTACTGCCTTAGTAGATGCCCAAATAGGTGAAGATTCTTATATCGATGGGCATTGGGTGGGCTTTCCTGGTCGAGTGGGAGTGGAAGCAGTGATTGATTTAGGTAAAGACGAAGAAATTAACAATCTCAAAACAGGTTCTTTGTCCGATACGCCTAACTGGATATTCCCAGCCTCAGAAGTTGCTATTTACAGCTCTGCTGATGGAAAAAACTTTCAGCTCATCACTCAGCAGCCTTTGAAGATAGCCCAGAAGACCGACCCTATCAAGCGCGTGCCTATCAGTTTGAACTTTGCTAAAACTAAAACTCGCTATGTGAAAGTAGTGCTCAAAGGTACTGTAATCCCTGAATGGCACGAGGGTAAAGGCACACCAGCCTTATTGTTTGTAGATGAAATCCAACTGATGTAAAAATATATATTTTTCATATGTAATATTGCTTTTATTTAAAATTTGTGTACTTTTGCACATCGTAAAGACGCGACTACAAAACGCGTCTTTACTTTTTAGTATGCAAAAACCTTTAATATTAGTAACAAACGACGACGGTATTACCGCTCCTGGTATCCGTTATCTGATAGACATAATGAAAGAATTAGGAGAAGTAGTGGTAGTAGCTCCTGATTCGCCACAGAGCGGTAAAGGGCACGCCGTTACCCTCGATACTACTATGTACTGCGACCCTGTGCCCTCACATAACGGAGCTACTCGCGAATACGCTTGTAGTGGTACACCTGCCGACTGTGTGAAAATAGCTAAACACGAAGTGCTGAACGGTCGTCTGCCCGATCTCTGTGTGAGTGGTATCAATCACGGTTCCAATGCTTCTATCAACGTGATATATTCAGGAACGATGAGTGCTGCTATCGAGGCGGGTACTGAAGGCATTCCTGCTATTGGTTTTTCATTATTAGACTCCAGTTGGAATGCCGACTTTTCGCAAGCGCGCTCTTATATCAAAAGTATTGCTGAAAAAGTACTCGCTAATGGGTTGCCCAAAGGGACAGTGCTGAATGTGAATATACCTAATATCAAGAAGGAAGAAATAAAAGGCGTAAAAGTATGCCGTCAAGCACGTTCGCGCTGGATAGAAAGTTTTGACAAACGTGTGAACCCGCAAGGGAGAGTGTACTACTGGATGACAGGTACTTTTGTGAATGAAGACCAAGGTACTGATACCGACCAATGGGCTCTCGAAAACGGCTATATATCCATAGTACCTATTCAATTCGACCTTACAGCTCACCAAAATATTCAAGAGTTAAAGCAATGGGATTTTTAAATATAAATCAAAAACGCAAAGACCAAATCATTGGTTTTATAGCAGGTATTGTTGTAAATGTAATAGGGGTGATAGCCTATGTGCTTATCTTCTCTAAGTTTAGTATTGCTACTACCTTGCAAGATGCCTATTACAAGAGATATTTAGGGAAACTCATACTCTTAGGAGCCCTGTTAGACCTTGCTATCTTCTTCTTTTTTATCAATCGTTATGAAAACGAACGCGCACGTGGTGTACTTATCGCTTCGTGTGTATTAGCCTTTATAATTCTGCTATTACAATTCACTTAAAATTAAATACAATGAGAATCAGAGAATATGTAGTTTTCTTATACCGTATCTTCTTGGTATACTTATTTTATGCCATTGCACGTGGTTTGTTTATCTATATGAATCGCGGAGTGATGGGCGATTATAACACATCCGACCTTTTCTATTATGGATTGGCGTTTGATAACTGTGCTATAATGTACACTAATTTGCTGTTCATACTGCTCAGTTTACTACCTTTGTGGGTAAATACCCATAAGAAGTTTCAGAAAGCAGTTTTTTGGTCGTACTTTATACCTAATACGATTGCTTATGCCACCAATTTTATTGATATGGCATACTACCCTTTTAGCAAGTCGCGCCTTACTTCAGCATCGTTTGCAGTTATAGAACACGAAAACAACAAAATGAAAATATTCAGTAGCTTTTTAGGAGGCTATTGGTATATGTTCGTAGGCTTCTTTTTACTGATAGCTCTTTGGGTTTTCCTTTATAAACGCGTGAAAAACGTCGAAGTACCTATTGCTCAAAAGAAATCTTATTTTGGTTGGTCTGCTGTATTTTTCATAGGCTTCGGTACTCTGATAATGATGGCTATACGAGGCGGTGGTTTTACTTCGGATACGCGCCCCATCAATATGCTCGATGCTAGCCGACACGTAAATACAGCTCCTCAGGCTGATGCGATACTAAACACGCCTTTTTGTCTCATTCGCAGTATGGGTAAGAACAAAGGATTTAAGGAATATCACTTTGTAGATGAAGCCTACATCAATGAGAGTTTAAAACCTATTAAGCAGTACAACCGCGAAGTAGCCACCAAGCCCAATGTCGTCCTCTTTATTTTAGAAAGTTTCGGTAAAGAGTATTGGGGCTGTATGAATACTAAAACCCATATTCCTAACTTTAAATCATATACACCCTTCTTAGACTCGTTAGCACAACATTCACTTGTGCTCGACAATGCTTATTGCACAGGTCGCCAGTCAATACACGGAATGTCGTCAATGTTGGCAGGAATTCCCTCTTTTCAAGTCGCTTACACCTCATCACCTTATGTGAAACAACCCACACAGTCTTTGGTGTCTATTGCCAAAGAAATGGGCTACGATACCTCTTTCTTCCATTCAGCACCCAATGGTTCTATGGGATTCTTAGGTTTTTCTAATATTTTAGGTTTCGACCATTACTATGGTAAGAATGAGTACAATAACGATGCTGATGACGATGGACACTGGGGAATTTGGGACGAACCTTTTTTCCAATATATGTGCAGGACTTATTCTCAAAAGAAACAACCTTTTTTAGGCACTATTTTCACACTCTCCTCCCACCACCCTTTTCAAATTCCTAAGCAATATGAGGGCAAATTCCCTAAAGGCAACTTAGAAATTCACCAATGTATTGGCTATACCGATTACGCTCTCAAACAATTCTTTGAGTGTGCTAAAAAACAACCTTGGTATAACAATACTATCTTTGCTTTTGTCAATGACCACCCTAACCAAACTTATTACGACCTTTACAAAGAGCCTATTACAGGCAAAGGAGCGGCAATTATGTTCTACAGCCCTAACCCTAATTTAGTGCCAAAGGGGGTAAATTCAGATATTACTCAGCAAATAGATATTTATCCTTCGTTAGTAGACCTAATGGGTTACCATAAGCCTTTCCGCTCTTGGGGGCGCAGTGTGTTTGCCAATCTTCCTGATGAAACGCCCCGCGCTTTTATCTCCGATGCACTTATGTACCAAATGATGCAAGGTAATTACATCTATATCATCGACGAAACAGGCAAGGTAAACGGTGTGTACAAGAAAGAAGACGGTGCTCTCAAAAACAATCTCTTGGGTAAAGAAGATAATGCTGAAATTCAAAAAGGTATCAAAGACCTGAAAGCCTTTATGCAGGATTATATGGATAGAATTATCAACCATAAGCTTAGTTTAAAATAAAGGTAAAAAGTAAGAAACAAATTCAGCGATAGCTGGCAGGTTAAATAGCAAAGCGCGATGTTTATTATTCTAAACATCGCGCTTTCTTATCTCTTATCTTTTACCTCTTACCTATTCAAGAGTAAGAAGGTATTTCTCTGCGTCCAACGCTGCCATACAGCCCGAGCCTGCTGCCGTAATAGCTTGGCGGTAGCGCGTGTCGGCAGCATCACCGGCTACAAACACCCCTGCTACATTGGTGAGCGAAGTGCCCGCTACATTTTTAATATAGCCCACCTCATCAGTGTCGATATAAGGTTTAAACACATCAGTATTAGGTTTGTGACCGATAGCTACAAAGAAACCTGTGATAGCTATTTCGCTTATCTCCCCTGTCTTGTTGTTGCGCACTTTAATGCCCGTAACTACTTGTCCGTCACCTAATATCTCTTCAGTTTCAGTATTAAATAGCACTTCTATTTTTGGCGAATTGAGCACGCGTTCCTTCATAATTTGTGAAGCGCGGAACTCATCGCGACGCACGAGCATTGTTACTTTCGAGCAAAGGTTCGCTAAGTAAAGCGCTTCCTCACAAGCCGAGTCGCCTGCCCCTACAATAGCCACGTGTTGATTGCGGTAGAAAAAACCGTCGCACACAGCACAAGCCGATACGCCTCCTCCTGTTTGCAAATAGTGCTGTTCTGAGGGTAAACCTAAGTATTTAGCCGAAGCACCCGTAGCGATAATCACAGCATCAGCGTGGAGCTCTTGGTCATCTACCCATACTTTGTGGGGGTGAGCCGAAAAATCTACCTTAGTCACCCAGCCGTTGCGAATATCAGCCCCAAAGCGTTTAGCTTGTTGCTCTAACTGCATCATCATTTCGCTACCCATTACTCCCTCAGGATATCCCGGAAAATTCTCTACTTCGTTAGTAGTAGTGAGCTGTCCACCAGGTTGTTCTCCTTGGTAAAGCACAGGGCTTAGGTTCGCGCGCGAAGCGTAAATAGCAGCGGTATAGCCCGCAGGACCTGAGCCTATAATGAGGCATTTTATTTTTTCGATGTTTGCCATAACAATTTTTTCTTTCTTTTAATTAGGGTGCAAAACTACAAAAATAATACCAATCTACAAACCTGCCAATTTGTCAATTAGAGCAAACACACGAAATTAAAAGTTAATATCAGTTTGATAAATAATTCTGATGATGAGTCTTTTTTGCAGTATACACTTTGCCAAAGTTAATCGTCCGTCGTGCTACGACCTTTGGCAAAGTTAAATCTTGCATTGTTATTTCACAAGGCGCAGTCTTGATGCTATTTTAATTTTGAAATCAATTTTGTTTAATTTCTGAAACACAATCTCTCGCATACCCCACTCCGAGTATTCGTTCGCTATTTTACGTCGAGCTCGCGTTACTTATTTTATGCCCGACAAGTCTAAAAAGTAGAACCAATGATATAAGCAGATAGTAGCACCATAAGTTCAATCAGTGTTCAGTTACTATTCGATTGATCTTTGGTTAGTCTTCATTGTAGAGCCACTGTAGAGCCACTGTAGAGCCACTGTAGAGCAACTGTAGAGCCACTGTAGAGCCACTGTAGAGCCACTATAAGACTACTGTAGTTCCGTTTAAGGTTTATTAAAAGTCCGTCAGATGTCTCACAGAGCAACCGCAAGGTACTTCTCGCTCCCTCCTCACAAGCACCTTTCGTCTACCCACTTTTCACAAATCACCCCTGATAACTTATAATTCTTTATAAAAATAAATATACTTATATCGTGTTAATAATCAGTGATATATAAAGAATTTTAGTAGCTAATTAAAAAATCTAAAATAAAAAAATAGGAAATAATAAATGTTATTTCATATAAAACACGTATATTTGCGCCTTGCATAGAATAGCGTATGTACAGATTTATACACATTACATTGATACTATTGGCGATGCATATGGCATCGGCACAGCAACACGAAATCGGTGTTTTCTTAGGTGGAAGCAACCCCATTTCAGATGTTGGTAGAACCTATTATTTATATCCTAACAAAATCGCTTTTGGTGGGATATATAAATGGAATTTCCACGAACGTATGGCAGTTCGTGTGCAGGTTACTAAGTCCGAACTTAGAGCTAACGACGCCCAATCCGATATCCCTGGTAAACGCAACCGAGGGTTCGCTTATTCAAGTGATATTACCGATTTGGCAGTAGGCACCGAGTTCAATTTCTTTAGCTACAGAATCGGCAATTTGCTCGATATGCCTATGACCCCCTATGTGTTCGTAGGTATAGCTGGGCTTTGGCACGACGATTTGTACTTCGACCCCTCCTCTCCCAAACCCGTTGAAGCTACCGATACTACACGTCGCGACTTCGATGTGGCTGTGCCCGTAGCTTTCGGTTTTAAAGCTAAAATTACTCGAAGGCTTGTTTTAGGAGGTGAAGTAGCTTTCCGTTTTGCCCTTACTAACAACGTCGATGGTAGTGCGCCCGAAAGAAAATCCTTTACATTCGGTAACATAGGAAGAAGTTACGACTGGTATGCCTTCTCAGGTCTTACCCTTACCTACACCTTCGGCGAATGGCCTTGCTATTGTAGATAATTTCACTTAAAACCAATGGAGATTACAAACTATCCAAAGCATCTGGCTATTATAATGGACGGTAATGGGCGTTGGGCAAAAAAACAAGGCTTGCTCAGAGCCTATGGTCACGAAAAGGGAGTGCAAACTGTGCGACAAGTAGTGGAATATTGTGTGGAACACCGTATTCCATACCTCACTCTTTTTGCCTTTTCTACCGAAAATTGGAAACGACCCGCCTTAGAAGTAAAAGCCCTAATGGAGCTATTGGTAAAGTTCCTAAAAAAGGAAGTTGATAATTTGCACAAAAATAATGTAAGACTCAAAACCATTGGCAATTTAGACCGCTTTCCTCCTAAACCACGCGAAGCCCTACTTGCTTCTATCGATAAACTCAAAAACAATACAGGGCTTACCCTTACCTTAGCCCTCAACTATGGAGCACGTGAAGAAATCCTAACTGCTATAAAAGAAATTGCAGCAAAAGTAAAAGAAGGCACACTTATTGCTAATACAATTACCGAAACAACACTACAAAAACACCTATACACCTACGACTTACCCGATGTAGACTTACTTATCCGCACCAGCGGTGAGGAGCGCATCAGCAATTTTTTATTATGGCAAATAGCCTATGCCGAACTCTATTTTACTGAAGTATTATGGCCTGATTTCACAAAAAAACACTTAGAAGAAGCCCTATCAAACTATCAAAATAGAGAAAGACGATTTGGAAAAACAAGCGAACAACTTACGTAAAACTATGCTGAAAAAATTTTTATTGCTTGCTTTCTTGGCTTTTGTAAGCCTTGTAAGTGCACAAGAAGAAGATAGAATATCATTAGGAAAAGGAAGAAAATATACAATTGGTGGCATTGAAGTTACTGGCGCAAAACGTTATAACGAACAAACTATCCTCACTACTTCGGGTTTGAAAGTAGGTGATGTAATCGAAATCCCCAGTGAAAAGTTCAGCTCCATCATTCATAAGCTATGGGGCTATAAGTTGTTTAGCGATATTAATATTTATATCAAGCGCGTAGAAGGTGATACCGTATTCTTAGAGTTAGCTATCAAAGAAACACCTTCATTAGTCGATGTAAAAGTAACAGGTATCGGACAGAAAAAAGCAGAAACCCTCCTTAAAGATGCCGAAATTAAAAAAGGAGTAAAGGTAAACGAAAGCCTTATTGCTAATACTAAAAACTATATCACTAATAAATATCGAAAAGATGGTTATCTCAACACCAAAGTAACTATCGATACCAAAATAGATACTACCGATGCCAATGGTGTAGATATGCTCATTCACATCGATAGAGGTAATAAGGTAAAAATCGATAAAATTACTTTTGAAGGCAATCAGCAATTTACCTCAGCCAAGTTGCGCAAGAAACTCAAAAAGACAAAACAAGTGCGTTTCGGTCGTTTCTGGAAACGCTCCAAATACGTTAAGAAAGACTACGACGAAGATTTAACAAATCTCGTAGATTTCTATAAAGAAAAAGGCTATCGCGATGCTCGTGTGGTAAACGATACGCTTATTAAAAATAAAGACGGTAATGTAAGTCTTAATATAGCAGTAGAAGAAGGAAAGCGTTATTATTTCGGTGATATCCGCTTCTTAGGAAACTCAGTCTATAACGACCGTGTGCTCAATCAAGTATTGGGTATCAAAAAAGGCGATGTATATAACGGAGTATTGCTCAAAAAACGCATTCAAGACAATACCAAACCCGATGCCGAAGATATAACCAACTTATATCAAAATAGTGGTTATCTCTTCTCGCAAATACACCCTGTGGAAACCTCAGTAGTAAATGATACTATCAATTTCGAAATACGCGTGGTAGAAGGCAAACCTGCTTATTTTAATAAAATATCAGTAACAGGTAACGAAAAGACTAACGACTATGTAATTTATCGCGAGTTGCGCACACGTCCTGGTTATCTATATAGCAAAGATGCCGTAGTGCGTACCGTTCGTGAGTTAGGACAGTTGCAACTATTCGATGCTCAAAACATCAATCCAGAGTTTAAAAATGCCGACCCTAATGCAGGAACCGTAGATATAGAATATAAACTCACCGAAACAGGTTCAAGCCAAGTGCAGTTGCAAGGAGGGTATGGTGGAGGCTCATTCATAGGTACACTTGCCCTTTCATTCAATAACTTTTCTATTCGCAACTTGTTCAACCCCAAAGCCTATCGCCCAGTGCCTATGGGCGACGGTCAAGCACTATCACTCAGTTTCCAAATAAGTAGGTACTACCGTACTTATGGGTTTTCATTCACCGAGCCTTGGATGGGAGGTAAACAGCCTGTGCAGTTCTCAGTGTCATTCAGTAGAACCGAACAGTTCGGGTATAGTTACAGGAGCTATGATGTAGATAAGAGTAAACGTGTGTATATCACCGGAATAAGCGTAGGTTTAGCCAAACGTTTGAGAGTCCCCGATGATTATTTCCAAATCGCTCATACTTTAAGCTATCAGCATTATGATTTGAAGAATTATCCTAATTTAGGACTCTTTACTTTTAAAGATGGTAACTCTAATTCATTAGCTTATACTATTTCGCTATCGCGTAACTCAAGTGGTCCTAACCCTATCTATCCAATGTCAGGAAGTAGCTTTACCATTAGTGCGAAGCTTACCCCTCCTTACTCATTGTTCAATAAGGTGGATTATGGCAAACTGCTTGAAGAACGTGAAACAGCATCTAATAACGGCGATTCTGAAAGAATAGCACAGATAGACCAAGAGCGTTTTCACTGGTTAGAGTTTTATAAGCTTAAATTTACCTCAGCTTGGTATACCAATATTTACAGTAAATTTGTATTAAAGTTTGGTGCTGATTTTGGTTATTTGGGAGCTTATAACAGCAAACGCGGTATAGTACCTTTTGAACGTTTCTTTATGGGAGGCGATGGCTTAGGCTATTACTCTATGGACGGACGTGAAAACATACAAATGCGCGGGTATGAAAACTATGCTCTTTCCGCCGATGATGGTGAGACTGTGTTTAACAAGTTCTCTCTGGAATTGCGTTATCCTATTACTCTTAAACCAATGGCTTCTATCTATGGCTTAGTATTTGCCGAAGGAGGTAATGTACACAATGGATTAGAGAACTTTAATCCTTTCCAGATTAAGCGTTCAGCAGGTTTAGGATTGCGACTCTTTATGCCACAGTTCGGTATGCTGGGTATTGACTTTGGGTATGGTTTCGATAACCCTGCCAATAGCAATAATCGCAGTGGCTGGCAAACACACTTTATTTTTGGACAACAATTCTAATTTTTGGCACGATATTTTCTTTTACGAAAAGAGAAGGCTAAAAAGTAGTATATACATTTAATAAATGTTATGAACAAACTACAAGCGTTATTTATAGTACTATTGTGTAGTGCCTGTTTTACTTATGCACAAAAGCCATCTCGTATTGGCTATGTGGATATGGATTACATATTATCACACCTCGAAGATTATAAAGTAGCAAGCCAGCAGTTTGCCTTACAAGTAGAGCAATGGGAGGCTGAAATAGCCAAACGCCAAGAAAAGATAAAGGCTGAAAAAGAGAAGTTAGAAGCTGAGAAAGCTTTACTTACTCCCGAGCTTATCAAAGATAAAGAAGAAGAAATAGCTCTGTTAGAATACAACCTGAATGCCTATAAACAGCAGAAGTTTGATGCTAAGGAAGGAGAGTATATCACCCAAAAGTTTATGCTTGCTAAGCCTATCCAAGACCAAGTGTTTAATATAGTGCAAGAGATAGGCAAGATGCGTAAATACGATTTTATCTTTGAGAAGAGTGACGCCACTATGTTATTCTCTAATGAGCAACATAACTTGAGTAAAGTAGTGCTTCGTGCCTTGAAAAAGAAAGACAATGCCGAAGATAGGAACAAAGATATGGCTCAGCTCTTAAAAGAAAGCTATGATTTTGAGTTTGTAGAAGAACGCGTTAAGAAACGTAAAGAAGCTGAAAAAGCACGTGAGCAACGCCGAGTACAATACGAACAAGAACGTTTGCGCAAAACTGAAGAAATGAAGCAACAGCGCGAACAACTCAAAGCAAAACGCGAGAAAGAGCAAGCCGAGCGCCAGCAGAAATTTCAACAAGAACGAGATGCCCTTAAAGCGCAACGCGAAAAAGAACAAGCTGAACGTGTACAGAAGTTCCAACAGGAACGCGATGCTCTTAAAGCACAACGCGAGAAAGAGCAAGCTGAGCGTCAGCAGAAGTTCCAACAACAGCGCGATTCTATAAAGGTGCAACGGGACAAAGAGCAAGCCGAACGCCAACAGAAGTTACAAGAACAGAAAGAACAGCGTGAGAAGGAAATAGCTGAACGCCAAAAGAAACTTGAAGAACAAAGGGTGCAACGTGAAAAAGAACAAGCCGAGCGCCTTAAAAAACAACAAGAGGCGAAAACACAAACGCCTACAACAAATCAGTAAAAATTTTTAAATAACTAATATTACAAACAGATGATGAGAAACATTAGAACGTTGATGATTGCATTGGCTCTATTCTTAGGAGCTACTACAATGCTTACTGCACAAGTGAAAATCGCTCATATTGATGTGCAAAAACTTTTAGAAGAAATGCCTGAAAGAAAATCAATAGAGTCACAATTAAAGAAAATGGAGCAAGGATATATGAACGATATTCAAGCAGCTATTAAAGAATTGCAAGCTAAGGCTCAAAAGTATCAGAATGAAGCTGCTGCTCTTACAGAGGCACAACTTAAAGCTCGTGAAGCAGAATTCCTCAAAAAATCAGAGGAAATTAAAACTATGGAAGAAAATATCCGTAAAACACAACAAACTGCTGCTGAGAATTTACAGAAAAAGCAACAAGAATTGGTAGAGCCATTGCTTAAAAAGGTAAAAAGCTCTATTGAGAAAATTGCTAAGCAAAAAGGACTTCAGTACGTATTGGATTCGAGTGCAGGCTCAAGTGTGATTGTAGCTACAGGAGATGACCTTTACAGTACAGTTAAAAAGGACTTAGGATTTTAGTTCGTAGGTTTTTAAAATTAATAAATATTTTTTCTTATGAAAAGTGTTCGCTAAGTGAACACTTTTTTTTATTTTTGCAACTGAAAAGAACCTTATTTTAAAATGACTCACTCAACATCACGCACAGCACCTATTGGCTTGTTTGACTCTGGAGTAGGGGGGACTACTATCTGGAAAGAAGTAAACGCGCTAGTGCCTAATGAGAATACCTTGTTTATAGCAGATAATAAAAATGCTCCTTATGGTGAAAAAACTAAGGAGGAAATCATTGCATTATGCGATGCCAATACGCGTTTTCTGTTAGAAAATAATGCAAAAATTATAGTAGTAGCGTGCAATACGGGTACTACCAATGCTATATCGTATTTGAGGAATAAATATAAAGAAGTACCTTTTATAGGAATAGAACCTGCTATAAAGCCTGCGAGTTTGCAGAGTGTTACTAAGAAAATAGGGGTATTAGCAACCCGCAGTACACTTGCCAGCGACCTTTTTGCTAAAACCAGTGAGCACCTTAAACAGGAAGAGCAAGTGGAAATTATAGAGCAAGTAGGGGAGGGGCTAGTAGACCTTATAGAAGCGGGACGTATAAAGAGTCCTGAAATGACGCTATTATTACGTAAATACCTCTTACCTATGGTTGCCGAAGGGATTGATTATTTGGTGTTAGGTTGCACTCATTACCCTTATTTGTTACCACAAATACAAGAGCTCATTCCTCCACACATAAAGGTAATAGATTCGGGGTATGCGGTAGCTAAACAAACGCGCAATATACTTTCTCAACATCATTTACTGAATGATGATGCTACTGCAGAGGCACAACACCTTTGGCTTGCTAATGGCAAGGTAGAAGTATTGCAACAGTTTGCGCCCAAGAATGTCGAACACTTGAAAATTTCTACTTTCTGATATTTATTCTTAAAAACTATTTCTTGGGAATCCTGATATAATACGCTTTACCATCTATATTATCTAGCCTTTTATCGCGTAGCCAAGGATTGTATAGTTTTAGGTCTTTATAAGTAATGTTCTGGCTCTTGGCAAATTGGGTGAGATTTTCGATGGTAGAATCTACCATTACATTGTAAGTGGGCAGTTCGTTATACAAATGTTTCTTCTCGAAGATGAAGCCGTACTTCTTAGGGTGCTTCATTATCTCTTTTAGGGCTAAAATACGAAATACATAGCGTGAAGTTTCGGAGCTTAGCCATAAATCATAATAATTATTAGTTTCTTGAAAAGAAGTTTGCTTATTCATTCCTGAGATACCGGCATTATAAGCAGCGGCAGCCATCGTCCACGAACCTGTACTGCGCTTGGCTTTGTTTAAATAATCGCAGGCAGCTTGGGTAGCTTTTTCTATGTGATAACGCTCATCTACTTGGTCGGTTACTTCTAAGCCGTATTCTTGAGCGGCGGGTTTCATAAGTTGCCAAAAGCCACTTGCACCGGAGGGTGATACCGCATTGGTGAGTCCGCTTTCTATGATGGCTAAATATTTGAAATCATCGGGGATATTATTGCGTTTGAGGATAGGTTCGATGATAGGGAAGTACTTATTAGCACGCTTGAGCACCAACAAAGTATTGGATTGCCAATAGGTATTTACGATAAGCTCTCGGTCTAAGCGCTCGTGTACATCGGGGTCTTCCAAAGGAACTCTTTCGCCAGCAAAGTCTAATTTCTCGGGTAAATCGATGGCAAAAACTCTGTAATCATTAGAGAAATCGCTTTTATGATGAGTTTCTTGAGCTGAAAGAGGGTTCTGGGCTACTTCGGCTTCTGCTTGTTCGTAGATATTGTTTTCTTCTTTTTTAACTGACATTGCATTGACCAAAAAACCAGAGAGCAAAACTACTCCTCCACCTATGAGCAAATATTGTATCGTTCTTTTCATCATTTTTTCTTTTGTATAGATTGGGGCAAAGATAGTAAATAATTCTTTAATACCAAATAGTGTTAGAAATGAGAAAATTAGAGAATTAGAAAATTAGCAAATGAGGAAATGAGGTGCGAGGTTGAGTTAGAGGAATGAGGCTGTGCCTCAGAAATTAAACAAATTTTAAACAAAATCAAGCCTACGCCTTGTGAAATGGGGAGAGAGGTTCGTTGGAGTTTTTGGAGAATCTTAGAGAGGTTCTGAACTTTCGGAAGATATCGAAGAGATTCGGAAGAGAGGAGGGAAGATTTTTGGTGAAAAAAGGCTATTAGATGGGTGGGGTTAGCTTATAGAGAGCTT
>NZ_KB291183.1:0-19769 GCF_000318255.2 Capnocytophaga sp. oral taxon 380 str. F0488 | reverse complement strand
GGGAATTAGCAAATTAGAAAATTAGTAAATGGGGTGGTGTGGAGTCTTAGGGCATAGGTAATAGGGGGGAGTATGACAGAAAAGGGGGAGTGTGGCGAGGGAAAAGGCGAGAAATGACGAATGATGAGGGACGAAGGACGAATGTGAAACTTTGTTAAAGTAAAACAATAAAATAAGTTAATTCTTTTTATGGAGTGTGTTTTTTATTTTACATTTGCACCATTATTCACCATAAACGATATTTTAATGAAAAGTTTTATTTTCTTTCTTGCTCTTTTTTGTGAGCTTACCCTTTCTGCTCAAGCGCAATACACTGTAAAAGGCTTCGTCCATAACGCTTCGCTTGAGGGAATTCCCAAAGTAGCTATTAAAGTATTAGATGCTGATACGAACCTTATTGTAAGCGAACCTCTTACGGGAGCTAACGGACTCTTTAGCTTTACTTCTCCTCCTCGAAAGTTGCGCATTTATATTGAAAGTACGGGTGATTATTTGTCGTATACGGGAGAGCCTTTTCTGTTAGACAAGAATATTGATATGCTTGCTATTGCCCTGAGCACTGCGGTGGATTTGGAAGAAGTAGTACTTACAGCTCCTCAGAAGAAAGCTGCTGTGTATATGGAGCAAGGCAAGATAGTGTTTTCACCTAAAAACAGCCTAACGCACTCTTCGGGTACGGCACTTGATGCACTGAAAAGTACGCCCAATGTGGTGGTAGACAGCCAAAATCACTTGAGTATTGGCGGGAAAAGCAATGTGTTGGTACTCATCAATGGGAAGCCTACTTATATGCAACCCGACGATTTGGCGAACTACCTGAAATCTATTCCAATGGCGCAAATCAAGAAAACGGAATTATTACTTAATCCGCCTGCCGAATATGAAGCACAGGGAGGAGCAGGAGCGGTGAATATAGTATTAGACAAAAAGACGGTAGAAGGTACGTTCTTCTCTTTAAATAACGGGGTATCGTATTGGTGGAATCTGCGACAGAACACAGAACTCCAATTGCAACACAGCGTGAAGAAGGGTATCTTGCGTTTGGGTTACAATCATCAGTTGGGGCATTACGCAATGGATTACGGCAGTGAGCGCCTACAAAATGGCTTGCGCTATGAAAGTCCTACCGATGATACCGAAAAGCGCAAAACGATTGCAGGGCATATTGGCTATGACTATTTGCCCGATGAACAACATACCTTAGGGGTGCAACTTTCTGCCAACACGTTATTTGGCAAAGGAACTACCAGCACGACTACCCGCTTTTTCAATGCTGCTAATGTATTGGAAAAGACGCTATCGGGCTATAACGATTACTTTATGCAAAAAGCCAATCGATACAGTGCCAATGCTTACTACACGTTTACCCCTTCGGATAACGAACGCTATCAGTTGGACATAGATTACGCTTTCTTTGATGGGGGCTCCGGCAATTGGCAACCCAACACTTACCGTTCGCCTGAGGGTACTATACTTTCTCACGAGATGTACCTCTCCGAAAACGACCGTAAGATACATATCTTTGCTACTTCTTTTCGTTCGGAGCTACCGTTATGGGGAGGAAGTCTTACAGCAGGTACTAAATATTCACAAGTATTTTCGGATAATAGTTTTCATTTCTTCAAGCACTTGCCTACCCACAATATCATAGATGTAAACCGCTCCAATGCTTTCGATTTCAAAGAACGTATTTTTGCCGTATATGCCCAGTATCACTACCCTATTACCGAACGCTTGAATGCTGAGGTGGGTGTGCGCAACGAGACCACTTTTTCTAAGGGACTGCTATTGCCCGTTGCGGGCAGTGCAAATAGCCAACAAGAACACAAAAAGCACTATACCAATTTCTTTCCTACCCTGAGTTTGCAATACCAATGCAATGATGACCTACAACTATTTGCAGGTTATAGCACGCGTATCAACCGACCTGAATACCAGAATCTCAATCCGTTTGAATACCTCTTAGACGAATTATCGTATTGGAAAGGGAATCCGTTTTTAGCCCCTGAGAAGATACAAAAACTCACTTTTTCGGCTTCGTATAAAAAGACATCTTTTACAATGGCTTACAGCTATTCTACTGATTTTTTTAGCAGTATTAGTGAACCTTTTCAGCAAAATAAGATTATTTCTATCCCTCAGAACATAGGTAGCCAGCACCATTTACTTTTTTCGCTTTATCAAGAACTCAACTGGGGCAAAGGCTGTCAGACGACTATTACCCCTAACCTCAGTTATATAGAGAACAAAGGCACTGTGTTAGAAGGCACTGAGTTACACCTCAATCGTTGGCAGTACAGCCTAACGATGCAAAATTACTTTCGCTTGCCTTGGCAACTGAAAGGCGAACTCACGGCAGTTTACAATTCGCGCAGATTAGCAGGCATCAACGAGATAGCTAAATCGTCAGGAGGTATAGACCTCGGTTTGCAACGCCTTTTCTTAAATAATCGTCTTACGGCTACCTTTAGTTTTACCGATATTTTCCACACTCAACGTTGGGACAGCGAGAGCCATTTGCCTAACTTAGACCTTTATGCTTACGGCAATAGCGAAAGCCGACAGCTTAGACTGAACCTCACTTACCAATTTGGAAAAGCTAAAGAGGCACACGTAAATGAACTGGAAGAGGTACAACGGTTGTGATTTTTCGGTGTTTTATTTCGCTATAATGGCAAAAAGCTATATCTTTGCATTTGAAATTATCCCTTGGAAATATATTTTTCAAGGCAATAAAATAAGCTAATGAAAAAAACACTTTTTACTATTATTGCCCTGTTACTTTCGGGCTACACTTTTGCACAGACGGATACTTCGGGGCGAAGCCTCTATCGTGCTACTCCTGAGAAGAAAACTGCCTTAAAGCACACGAAATTGAAGGTAGATTTTAACTTCACTAACCAAACACTCAACGGCGAAGAATGGCTTACTGCTTCTCCTTATTTCTATGCTACCGATAGCCTTATCCTCGATGCAAAGGCTATGCTTGTCCACAAGGTGGCTTTGGAACAGAATGGCAAGCAAAAGTCTCTTTCTTATAGCTATAAGAATGATATGTTGAGAATAAAACTCAACAAAACTTACCAAAAAGGGGAGACCTATACCGTGTACATTCGCTATACGGCACAGCCTGAAAAGGTAACTGATAAGGGCAGTCGTGCGATTACCGATGCGAAAGGGCTTTACTTTATCAACCCTAACGGAGAAGCCGATAAGCCTATGCGCCAAGTATGGACGCAGGGTGAAACAGAAGGCTCTTCGTGCTGGTTTCCTACCATCGACAAGCCCAACCAAAAGACTACTCAAGAAATAGAAATGACAGTGCCCGATAGCTTTGTTACCCTCTCTAACGGGGTGCTAAAAAGCAGTGATAAGAAAGGCAATATGCGCACCGACTATTGGGTGATGGACAAGCCTCACGCACCTTATCTTTTCTTTATGGGGGCAGGAGAGTTTGCCGTAGTAAAAGATACGCCTTGGCGCGGTAAGGTGCCTATTGAATACTATGTAGAAAAGGAATACGAGCCTGTTGCAAAACAGATATTTGGAAATACTTCCGAGATGATTACGTTCTTCTCTGAGCGTTTTGGCTATGACTATCCGTGGGCTAAATACGCCCAAATGGTAGTGCGCGACTTTGTGAGTGGAGCAATGGAAAACACTACGGCTGTAAGCCACGCCGAGAGTGCTTATCAGAGCGCAGAAGCTTTGGCTGACCAAAACTATTGGGAGCCTATTATCGCACACGAATTGGCACACCACTGGTTTGGTGATTTGGTAACTACCGAAAGCTGGTCGAATCTCACCGTAAACGAGTCGTTTGCTAACTACAGCGAATACTTGTGGTTGCTACACAAATACGGCAAAGATGCCGCAGAATACCACCTTAGCAATAACACCCTTCAATACCAACACCGCGTCAATGATTTTGCAAAAGATTTGGTGCGCTTTGGCTATGATTCACGTGAGGATATGTTCGATTTGGTATCTTACAACAAAGGCGGGGCTATCTTGCATA
Source organism: Capnocytophaga sp. oral taxon 380 str. F0488 (assembly GCF_000318255.2). NCBI lineage: Bacteria > Pseudomonadati > Bacteroidota > Flavobacteriia > Flavobacteriales > Flavobacteriaceae > Capnocytophaga > Capnocytophaga sp. oral taxon 380. The sequence continues at coordinate 15,751 of NZ_KB291183.1, read as the reverse complement.
TGTTGCGCAATTATCTTGGTGATGAGGCTTTTTTTGCAGGGCTTACCGATTACCTCAAAACGAATGAATACGGCACGGGGGAAGCTCACCAATTACGTCTTTCGTTAGAAAAAGTGAGCGGTAAAGACTTGAACTGGTTCTTTAACCAATGGTACTTTGGCAATGGTAATCCTACTGTGAATGTAGAAAAGACGTTTAGCAATGGTAAATTGACCTTAAAAATCATTCAGACACAAAGCGAAGACCTCTTGTTTCAGTTTCCGTTGGATATAGATATTTACAGAAATGGCAAGGCAGAGCGTCATAGTGTTTGGGTAGATGCTCGTAAAGAAAATACTTTTACTTTCGCAATGAAGAAAGCCCCAGAGCTGATAGATATCAACCCCGAAGGTGTGGTGCTGATAGATGAGCAATACCATAAAACGTGGGCAGAGTATTTGTACCAAATGCAACGCGCTAAATCGCTCAAGAGCAGAATGCAAGCGGTAAGTGCCCCAATGGCTCCTGACGGCAAAGATATTTTGCTCGCTGCTCTTAAAGACCCCTTTTTCCAAGTGCGCATACAAGCATTGCAAAAACTCGCTAATTATGAACTGAATGCTAAAGAAATGGCAATGGTAGAAAAGATTGCATCTTCTGACCCTGAGAACTTAGCTAAATCGGCAGCGATATGGGTATTAGCTACCTCAAAATACAAAAACAAATACGTTCCTTTATTTGAAAAATACCTTGGAACTCCTTCGGGGGCTATCAAGAATGCTGCTATCAACGGGATAGCTCGCACTGAGCCCGCCCACGCTAAGAGTATACTTGAAAAAGGAAGTGTTAAAGACTTTGATACCGACCAATTAGCGGGATTATCAGGAGTAATTGTAGACAACCAAATGGAGCAGTATCTCCCTGCGATACTTCCTTATTTTATATACTATCCTTTCTTTGAAAAAGACAATCCTGAAACAGCTGCCAACTTCAAAAAAGGCTATGAGTGGGCAATGCACATAGACAATACTTCACACGTGGAGCTATTGGCTGAATCACTCAAAGAAATCGCTAAAGATATGGAGAACCCTGCTGCTAAAGAGATGCTTAAAAATGTTTTAGACGAGGGAATCACTATCAAACGCGGCTTAAACCAAACTGAATCGGTAAAGAAACAGATTAAGATGTTGGAAGAGATTAAAGAAATGTTTAAGTAGTGGTTAGTGGTTAATGATAAACTTTGCCAAAGGTGCGAGCCGCACGGGCAGATAACTTTGGTAAAGTCTATTTATAAAATATTTAAGTTTATGGAGGCACTTCACACAACGCGCCTTTTGCTTCGTCCTTGGAAAATAACAGATGCCGAAGCCTTATACACACAAGCGCACAATCCTATTATAGGCAAGATGTGCGGTTGGTTACCTCACAAAAGTGTAGAAGAGAGCCAAAAGATTATTGAGGTTGTCCTTAGCAAGTCTCATAGTTTTGCTATTTGTTTAGCAAACAACATTCCCATAGGAAGTATAGGCTTGCTTTTACAAGGAGAGAGCAATCTTCCTGTAAGCGAAAATGAAGCTGAAATAGGATATTGGCTTGGAGAAGACTTTTGGGGTAAGGGCTATGTTACTGAAGCTACCCTAAGGGTACTGCAATATGCTTTTGAACAGGTGAACCTTACCCAGCTATGGGCAGGCGCATACGAGGAAAATATTGCCTCACAGCGAGTACTTGAAAAATGTGGCTTCCGTTACCATCATACCCTTGAAGATTTCTTGTTCCCGCTTGTAGGAGAGAGGCATACAAGTTTGATATATACATTAAACAGAGAAAATTGAAGATGAATACTCAAGAAATCGACGCACAAAGTTTGCAAAATGCCTATCGTCTTTTTGAGAGTGGAACTATAGAGCAGATAGAAGTAGGTACCACTAAAGGATTATGCGAGATATATCGCTATCTTTTTGAGGGGCTTTACGATTTTGCAGGTGAGATACGTCGGCTAAACATCAGCAAGGGCGGTTTTAAGTTTGCCAATGCGATGTTTTTGCACGCTATCCTACCCGTAATAGACCAAATGCCTGAAAATACTTTTGAAGAAATTGTAGCCAAATACGTAGAGATGAATATTGCCCACCCTTTTATGGAAGGCAACGGACGTGCAACTCGTATATGGCTCGACTTGATACTCAAAAAACGCTTAGGCAAAGTAGTGAATTGGCAACAGATAGATAAAGCTCCTTACCTCCAAGCAATGGAGCGTAGCCCTATCAACGATTTGGAATTGCGCTTTTTGTTGCAACCTGCCCTTACTGATAAAGTAAACGACCGTGAAGTAATTTTTAAAGGTATAGAGCAATCATATTATTATGAAAGTAATGACTAAAACAATGAAAAGACTTCTATTGATAACTACTCTTTCTTTGGTAGCAATTTCTTGCCAGCAGAAGAAAGCAACAACTGAAAAGACAGCTGTTACTCTCACTTATTCTAATTTAGTAGATACCGCTACCCAAGACGAAGTGCAAAAAGCCCTTACAGCAGCGGGAATAGCTGAGCAAAATGTAGCCTCTTTTTTGGAGAGTGTAGCCCTTTTCAACCAAACCGTAGGGGATAAAGTGGGCTTAGTACCCAAAGGATTTGTTACTATTGACAGCTTGCTACCTAAGTATGATGAGGTTGCTATACAAAGCATTTGGACGGCTAAATACCCTATGTTTCAAGGTTATAATTGTAGACTTACCTCCTTTACCCTCTTGCGTGATTTGATTACTTTCCCTACGGATAAAAAGTTTGCTAGCAAAGAGGAAGATGAGGTGCTTTTTATAGACCGTGAGTCCTTGCATAATACCCCTAAGAAGTTCTTTACCCCTGAGGAAGAAAATAACTTTTTTACCCTCTTTACTGAGGTGCCCACTACTAATACCAAAGATATAAATACCCATTTGCAGGTGATGCAACAAGCGTGGAAAGAGCGCGGTATCAATTTCCGTTATAAAAACGACCCGACTAAGGCATCGCTTATCTCGGCAGTCTTCCATTCCCAAATCACCCCAGAGGGGAACACACTTTTTGTAGGACACGTAGGGGTACTAGTACCTTTTGACGGCAAGCTACTCTTTATAGAAAAACTCGCTTTTCAAGAACCCTATCAGGTAATAAAATTAGAGAATCGCACCCAGCTCAGCGATTACTTAATGAACCGATATGATGTAGAATGGGAGCAACCTAATGCTATTCCGTTTATAATGGAAAACGATGTGCTAATGGACGGTTATCGCCCCAATCCATATAAAAAAGAACAGCGATTGTAAGAAGATAATTGTCATTTGTCAATTAATTTCTATCTTTGCAAAAAATAAGTAGGTGTATTATGAGTGCTATAGTAGCCATTGTGGGACGACCGAATGTAGGTAAATCCACTTTTTTTAACCGTTTGATAAAACGCCGTGAGGCTATCGTGGACGCTGTAAGTGGCGTAACACGCGACCGCCATTATGGTAAAACCGACTGGAACGGGGTCTCTTTTTCTGTTATTGATACAGGTGGTTACTTAGCGGGAGGCGACGATTCTTTCGAGAAAGAAATCAACAAACAAGTTGCCTTAGCCATAGACGAAGCCGATGCGATTATCTTTATGGTAAACGTAGAAGAAGGGCTTACCGGTATGGACGAATCAGTGGCTGAGTTGTTGCGTAAATGCCGTAAACCAATATTAGTAGCGGTAAACAAAGTGGATAGCAACAACCGTCGCAACGATATGCACGAGTTTTATGCCTTAGGCTTTGAACATCTCTACGCCCTATCAAGTGTAAATGGTAGTGGTACGGGTGAATTGCTCGACGACTTGGTAGCGCTCTTACCAGTAAAAGAACAACAAGAAGAAAATACCTTACCGCGCTTTGCCGTAGTAGGGAGACCTAATGCAGGTAAATCATCTTTTATCAATGCCCTTATAGGCGAAGACCGCTATATTGTTACTGATATTGCAGGCACTACACGCGATGCTATCGATACTAAGTACAACCGCTTTGGCTTTGAGTTCAACTTAGTTGATACCGCAGGTATCCGCCGTAAAGCCAAAGTGAAAGAGGACTTAGAGTTTTACTCGGTAATGCGTTCTATTCGCGCCATTGAGCACTCCGATGTGTGTATTTTAATGCTTGATGCTACGCGTGGTTTTGAAAGCCAAGATGCTAATATCTTCTGGTTGGCACAACGCAATCGCAAAGGCATAGTGATATTAGTAAACAAATGGGATTTGGTAGAGAAGGAAAACAATACGGCTAAACAGTACGAAGCTTCTATCCGTAAAGAAATAGAACCTTTCACCGATGTGCCTATCTTGTTTGTATCGGCATTGAATAAGCAACGTATCTACAAAGCCATAGAAACTGCGGTAGCAGTCTACAACAATCGCACCAAGCGTATCCCTACTCGCAAACTCAACGAGGTGATGTTGCCTATTATTGAGAATTATCCCCCTCCTGCTATCAAAGGAAAATACATCAAGATAAAATTCTGTACCCAGTTGCCTACACCTATGCCACAGTTTGCTTTCTTTGCTAATTTGCCACAGTACGTAAGAGACCCTTACCGACGTTTTATCGAGAACAAACTCCGTGAGAACTTTGATTTTAACGGTGTTCCAATTGATGTGTATTTCAGACAGAAATGATACTATTGAAAAAAATGAAAAAGAATATAGCAATCATAATGGGAGGTTACTCTAATGAAGCTCCCGTTTCTTTAAAGAGTGCTGCAGTAGTAGCCAAACACCTCAATCAAGATAAATATGTGCCTTACCCCGTGCGTATCGACCGCGATAAATGGGTGTATGTAGATGCTCAAAACAACGAACACCCTATTGATAAAAACGACTTCTCGGTAACGGTAAACGGACGTAAAATTACTTTTGATGCCGTTTTCAATGCCATTCACGGCACTCCTGGTGAAGACGGTTATTTACAAGCCTATTTCAATTTGATTGGCTTACCGCTTACAGGATGTAGTATGTATGCTTCGGCTCTTACTTTCAACAAACGCGATATGCTATCGGTACTCAAACCTTTTGGCATTCTTTCAGCCCCTTCTTACTATCTCAACAAAGGTGAAAACTATAATACAGCTGATATTGTAGCCAAAGTAGGCTTACCTTGCTTTGTGAAGGCTAATAAATCAGGGAGTAGTTTTGGAGTATATAAAGTATATGAAGAGGAACAACTGCCTATGTATATAGACAAAGCATTTGAAGTAGACGACGAAATCCTCATCGAAAGTTTCTTAAAAGGTACTGAAATCTCTATTGGGGTAATCAACTATCGCGGGAAAATAAAAGTTCTTCCAATGACTGAGATTGTATCCGAGAATGATTTCTTCGATTATGATGCGAAGTATAATGGTAAGTCGCAAGAAATTACTCCTGCGCGTCTTTCTGCCGAAATGACTGCTAAAATCAACGCTTTGGCGGAACGCGTATACCGATTGTTGAAAATGGAAGGCTTCAGCCGAAGTGAGTTCATCATCGTAGGCGATACACCTTATTTGCTTGAAATGAATACTACACCAGGGCTTTCAGAAGCTAGTTTACTGCCTCAACAAGCTAAAGTAGCAGGTATCAGCCTTGAAGAACTATTCGAAAGCGAAATAGAACGAGTATTGAATCGCTAACCATTAATCGTTAATCATTGAAAAGAGCTTTATTTCCAGGGTCGTTTGACCCCATTACCTTAGGTCATCACGATATTATCAAACGTGCTTTAGACCTATTCGATGAAATTGTGGTTGCCATAGGTGTTAATGGCGACAAGAACTATATGTTTACGGTAGAACAACGCAAAGAGTTTATCGAAAAAGCCTTTGCCGATGAACCCAAAGTAAAAGTTACAACTTACCAAGGACTTACAGTAGACTTCTGCAAAGAAATCGATGCTCAGTTTATTCTCAGAGGTTTGCGCAACCCAGCCGACTTTGAGTTTGAAAAAGCTATTGCGCATACTAACCGCAAATTATCTCAAATAGAAACAGTCTTTTTACTTACGGCAGCGCGTACTTCGTTTATATCATCGTCTATTGTGCGCGATGTTATTCGCAATCACGGTGATTATACCGTATTAGTGCCCGAAAGTGTAAGAGTATAAATTAATAAATAATAAAAAGAACTTAAAAATATGTGTGGAATTGTAGGTTATTTAGGCAAACGCGCCGCTTTTCCCATCGTGATTGATGGGTTAAAACGCTTAGAATACCGTGGATACGACAGCGCAGGTTTTATCTTAAACGCTGAGAGTTTTTACGGAGAAAAAACCAAAGGCAAAGTATCCGATTTGGTAGCCAAAGCAGGAGAAAATGTTCCTACTTATGGCTGCGGTATGGGGCATACCCGTTGGGCTACCCACGGAGTGCCTAACGATATTAATTCGCATCCTCACCGCTCTAATTCTGGCAAAATAGCCATTGTACACAACGGTATTATTGAGAATTATGAGAGTATCAAGCAAAACCTCATCAAAGAGGGGTTTGTATTCCATTCAGATACTGATACCGAAGTATTAGTAAACTTCATTGAATACTTCAAAGAAAAAGAAAACGTTAATTTAGAGACTGCCGTGCGCTATGCACTCAACGAGGTAGTGGGCGCTTTTGCCATTGCTGTAATGGAAGAAAGCAAACCTGAGGAAATAGTAGTAGCTCGCTTGGGTAGTCCGTTGGTAATAGGGGTAGGTGATGGTGAGTTCTTCATCGCTTCCGATGCCTCTCCTTTTATAGAGTATACCCAAAATGCTGTGTATTTAGAAGATGGCGAAATGGCTACCATTCACCTCAACAAACCGTTGAAAGTGATTAAAATAGGCAGTAATGAGCAGGTGAGTCCGTTTGTACAACAACTCAAACTCAACCTCGAAGCCATTGAAAAAAGCGGATACGACCATTTTATGCTCAAAGAAATCTACGAGCAGCCTAAGTCTATCCAAGACACGATGCGCGGTCGCCTCTTGCCCAACCACTCTACCAAACTATCGGGAATAGATAATCATTTAGAGACCTTCCTCAATGCCAAACGCATTGTTATTGTAGCGTGTGGGACTTCGTGGCACGCAGGCTTGGTAGGTGAATATCTGTTAGAAGAATACGCTCGTATTCCTGTAGAAGTAGAGTACGCCTCAGAGTTCCGTTATCGCAATCCAATTATCAATAAGGGGGATATCGTCATTGCTATTTCACAATCAGGCGAGACCGCCGATACCTTAGCAGCCCTCAAATTAGCGAAAGAAAAAGGGGCTTTTATCTACGGTATTTGCAATGTGGTAGGTTCATCAATTGCGCGTATCACCCATTCAGGCACTTACACTCACGCAGGTCCTGAAATAGGGGTAGCTTCTACCAAAGCCTTTACCACCCAACTCACGGTGCTTACCCTTATCGCTTTGCATTTAGGACATAAGAAGGGTACCCTCAGTACGGAAACCTATCACCGCCTTTGCAAGGAATTAGAACGTGTGCCCCAGTTGCTCGAAACCACTATCAAAACAGTCGATCACAAGATAGCCGAGATAGCCGAAAGCTATAAAACAGCTACCAATTGCTTGTATTTAGGTCGTGGTTTTAATTTTCCTACCGCTTTGGAAGGGGCTTTAAAACTCAAAGAAATATCCTATATTCACGCCGAAGGCTATCCAGCTGCCGAGATGAAACACGGACCTATCGCCCTTATCGATGAGAATATGCCGGTGATATTCATTGCACCGTCTAAAGGACATTATGATAAGGTAGTTTCCAATGCACAAGAGATAAAGGCGCGCAAAGGTAAAATTATAGCCGTAGTAACCGAAGGCGATACCCAAATGGCGGGCTTAGCAAACCACGTGATTGAGATACCCGAAATCAGTGAGGCGCTTACCCCTATTTTAGCTTCAGTACCTTTGCAGTTGCTGTCCTATTATATCGCTATCAAGCGCGGTTGCAATGTCGATCAACCTCGTAATTTAGCCAAATCAGTAACCGTAGAATAATTTGGTAATTTCCCAATTTCTCAATTAGAAAAAGAGTCAATTTGTATACTTACAAATTGACTCTTTTTTTGTTTGAAGTGAGCTCGATATAACAAAATTCTCTTTTTTATTTGCTTTTGTACTATATACCTTGCCAAAGTTTCTAACCGCTCTTCGCGCTACGTCCCTTACCAAAATAGAAATCCCTTAACTACCTTCTTTTTAGTTCTATCTTAGCTTTAACTTACTTTCTATTTAGGTTCGTCTTTTGTTCGTTGTAGAGCCACTGTAGAGCCACTGTAGAGCCACTGTAGACCCACTCTTCGTTCATCTTACTGCCGTTATACCTTGCTAAAGTTTCTGTCCCCCGTGTAGCTCGCATTTTGTCTTGCTATGGCTTTTTCACATTGATAGTCAATCTTATTGACATTACATTTATAGGGGCGCTTGTAAACGCCCCTATAAAAATAAAACTTTTTAAACAGCTTCTTTTTTGTGTTTTACTATTCAGTAAATTCGATTACGTCAGCTGAAACACTTACTGTATATTGGATTCCTACCCCTATAAAAATCCAATGTGACTCAACGGTTTCATTGATAACCGCTCTTGAAGAACCTACCAAATTGGCTTTTTGAAGCATTTTAGCTCTTGCTTTTTCCACCAAAGCACGTCTCCCACCTCCTATAATCAATAGAAAATATTGATTAGAAGCTTCTCCTTTAACGTGTTCTACTACTTTAAAGTTATTTTTAGCCAGTACCACTTGAGTAGTATGGTTGTTTACATTGTGTGATAACTCTCTTGTTACACCACAACTTGCTAACAGTAGTGCTAAAACACTGAATAATACGATTTTTTTCATTTGTTATTGATTTAATTTTGATGTTACGATATGAGTAAGGGCAACTTTTAGAGCATAAAAAAAGCGTGAATGTTTTGTTCACACTTTAAAAAGGCTCTGGTATGCCCGAAACAGGTATGTAACAAAAACAGTTCACGCCCTTATGGGGCGAGAAACCATTTGTTAATTCACCTCTGTTTCTATTGAATTTACCAGATTCTTTTTAAAAGGAATATTAACAACTTTCTCTTTAAATCTTATGTGTATTTTTCTATTCTTCTATATCTCAATTGTTTTTATTTGATGCAAAAATATGAATTAATTAGAAATTACAAATAATAAAAGACAATTTTTTTCCAGAAAAATAAAGTTTTTTCCTTTTTTCGTCATTCGTATTTCGTATTTCGTAATTATTTATTACTTTTGCCCTCTGTAACAAAAATTTAAACCAATGAATACCGTAAATCGTTTATTCGATATACCTTATTATCAACAATCTAAACACCCTTTAGAGGTCGCTTTTGCTACCAAATACAACGGTGAGTGGGCAAAAACCTCTACCGCTGAATATATCCAAAAAGTAAATACCGTAAGCCGAGGCTTATTGCGCTTAGGCATTGAAAAAAATGATAAAATAGCGGTCATTTCAAGTACTAATCGCACCGAATGGCACGTGCTCGACATCGGGATTTTACAAGTAGGCGCACAGAATGTACCTATCTATCCCACTATCAACTTAGAGGATTTCGAGTATATCCTCAACCATTCGGAATGTAAATACTGTGTCGTTTCCGATAAAGAACTATGGGAGAAAATCTCTTCTATCCAAGATAAATTGCCTCATCTAAAAACTATTTTTACCTTCAACGATGTACCTTATGCCCACCATTGGCAAGAAATCCTCGATTTAGGTGCCGATGAGAGCAATCAAGCAGAAGTGGAAGCACGCAAAGATAGTATTCAAAAAGACGATTTAGCGACTATCATCTACACTTCGGGCACTACCAGCCGTCCAAAAGGGGTAATGCTCTCTCACTGGAATATCATTTCTAACATACTGAACTGCCAAGACCGTTTGCCTATTACCGAAGGCTCTACAGCACTCAGTTTTTTGCCTGTGTGTCACGTGTTTGAGCGTATGCTCACCTATTTGTATCAGTACGATTGTCTAAGCATTTATTTTGCCGAATCTCTCGATAAAATCAGTGATAACTTGCGTGAGGTAAAACCGCATATCATTACAGTAGTACCCCGACTCATAGAGAAGATTTACGACAAAATCTTCGCAAAAGGGGCAGAACTTAAAGGCATTAAACGCAAACTCTTCTTTTGGGCACTCAATTTGGGCTTTCAGTACGAACCTTATGGTGCTAATGGCGCTTGGTATCAGTTCAAACTGAAAATTGCACGCAAACTCATTTTCAGTAAATGGCGTGAAGCCTTAGGCGGACGTATACAGATGATTGTCTCAGGTAGTGCTGCCCTCTCACCGCGTTTGGCGAAAGTGTTTTCTGCCGCAGGGCTGAAAATTATGGAAGGTTATGGTCTTACCGAAACCGCTCCTGTAATTGCTGTAAACCGCGAATCGGGTAGATATTGGAAAATAGGTACCGTAGGGAAACCTATTGTGAATATAGAAGTAAAAATCGCCGAAGACGGTGAAATACTTGTGAAAGGCGAGAACGTAATGTTGGGTTACTATAAAGACCCCGAGCAAACGGATCAGAACATCACCGATGGTTTCTTCCACACAGGCGATATAGGCGAGCTTGATGCTGATGGCTTCCTTAAAATCACCGACCGCAAGAAGGAAATCTTCAAAACTTCAGGCGGTAAATACGTATCGCCTCAGCTAATAGAAAACCAATTGAAACTCTCTCGTTTCATCGAGAATGCAATGGTAGTAGGCGAAGGTGAAAAGATGCCTGCTGCTATTATTCAGCTCAACTTCCCATTTGTAAAAGAATGGGCACGCCGTCATAAAGTGAAATTAGGAAAGACCAACGAAGAGATTATACAAAATCAAGCCGTTCACGACCGTATTGCGAAAGAGGTAGAAAAGGTAAACAATCATTTAGGCAAGTGGGAACAAGTAAAACTTTTTGATTTCACCCCCGATGAATGGACGATAGACGGCGGTCATCTCACCCCTACCCTCAAACTTAAACGACGTGTGATTAAAGAAAAGTATATAGATATTTACAATAAGTTCTACAATAAGTGAGAGAAATAACCGATATTACTACTTTTACTACCCAACAACCTACGGTGCTCACCATAGGCACGTTCGATGGTGTGCATTTGGGACATCAGAAAATCATTGAAAGGGTAGTAACAACAGCTCGCCAAGAAGGACTTTTAGCAACAATATTCACTTTCTTTCCGCATCCGCGAATGGTAGTGCAACACGACAAAAGTTTGAAACTTATTCACACTTTGGAAGAGAAGAAGCAACTACTCCAGCGATTAGGCGTCGATTTGCTCGTGGTGCAACCTTTTAATGAGGCTTTTGCTCAACTTACTGCTGAGGAGTTCGTAAGTACTATTTTGGTACAGCATCTCAACGTGAAAAAGGTGATTATTGGTTACGACCATCGTTTTGGGCGCAATCGTACCGCAAATATAAACGATATGCGTTTATTTGGCGAAAAGTATGGCTTTGCTGTGGAAGAAATATCGGTGCAAGAAGTAGATGAAGTATCGGTGAGTTCCACCAAGATAAGAGAGGCGTTGAATAAAGGCGACGTTATCACTGCTGAGCATTACCTCGGGACTCCTTACAGCCTTACAGGCATTGTGGTACACGGACTCAAATTGGGGCGTACCTTAGGCTACCCTACGGCTAATATACAAGTAACTGAGGACTACAAACTCATTCCCAAAGATGGCGTATATGTGGTGTATAGTTACATTGGCGCACGAAAAGTATATGGGATGATGAGCATTGGCAAGAACCCTACTATCGAAGGAAAAGGAGCGTCTATTGAGGTGTATTTCTTTGACTTCAACGGCGACCTTTACGACCGTGAGCTCACAGTATATTTTGTAAAATACCTACGTGAAGAGCGAAAGTTCTCTTCGGTAGCACTTCTTAAAAAACAATTACAAGATGACGAAACAACAGCGAGAAAAGCAATTGCGTTATGACAAAGCTTATATGCGTATGGCGATGGAATGGGCAAAATTGTCTTATTCACAGCGCAAGCAAGTAGGAGCTATAATAGTAAAAGACCGTATGATTATTTCAGACGGTTATAATGGTACGCCCACTGGTTTTGATAACTGTTGTGAAGATGAGGAAGGCAATACCCATTGGTATGTACTTCACGCCGAAGCTAATGCGATAATGAAAGTCGCTTCGTCAACCCAATCGTCAGAAGGAGCGACGCTCTATATCACAATGTCACCTTGCAAAGAGTGCAGTAAGCTCATCTACCAATCGGGGATTAAGCGCGTGGTGTATAAGGAAGGCTATCGCGATAACGAAGGGTTAGCTTTTCTCGAAAAAGCAGGTGTAGAAGTCGTCCATTTAGAAGATGTAAGTGAATAATCTTCCTTACTTAAATTTAATATTTACTCCAAGTAGCTGATATCCTTCCCAAGTGTTGGAGGTACAGAATTCCCAACTATATTTTACTTTATTAACCAAGAAAGCGTCTTCTTTTTTTATTTTGGTGATGCGTCTGTTAGCAATCGTTTTACCGGTGATATATCCCACAAAAAGGGCAATAGGATAATCGGAAGCCCAATGCACTTTACTTTGCATCATCTCGTAGCACATCAAACCTAAGGCTGTGTAACCTACGGGCTTTATCCATTTGTAGTCGGGGTAGTTTTCGGCAATCACTGTGAGTGCTGACATTGCAGTAGTGAGGTGTCCAGAGGGCATAGCGTCATACATAGGGGTATCCTCTTGGTAAGCTTTAAAGCTGGGAGCAAACGTCCACTGACTGTGCCAACGCCCGTCGTCTGCGGTTATAAACGGACTCTCGCGCCCTGTAAGTCGCTTGATGGGTTGTACAAAAGCACCCGATACAATGATGCTTTCCAATATCTGCATAGCAGTACTTTTGGCGCGATAATCACCTGTAATAAGACCATAAGTAGCCATCCCTCCACTGATAATGATAAAAGTCGTACCATTGCCAATAAAGTACATTGCTGAGTTTACATCGGCGGGAACGATTTTTAAAAAGCCTAACTTCTTATAAGTATGTGCTTCATTTAGTCCTAAATTCTCACCCAAACTTCTACTTTCTCTAATGAGCCAAGGGTCGGCAGGAATGAGTGCCGCAGTAGCACCAATAGCCGCCAATCCGTAAGGATAATTGGGTTTAGACACCATCTCCACCGCCGATTTTCCTATATTATGTGGTATCTTGTTGAAGATATCCACAAAACGCGGTTTTTTGTACTCATAAGTGAGGTGCTTATTGATTTTGTAGCTTCTGTTAAATGAACAATAATTAGTATTAACCATTTCCAGACCTCCTTTTTCCAAATTATCAAATAAACTATCCAATACACTTTCAGGAATAGAATCAGTTTCCTGCGAAAGGGCAGGGGAGAGGGGGAAAATAATAAGGAAGAGTAATAAAAGGTATTTCATTGTATCAACTCATTTAAAAAACTATCAGTGTTTTCGTTGTTGTAGAAGGCTTTGATTTCTTCGGCGTTTTCTTTGAGCAACTGGCGAATGAAAGCATCGTAGGTAGTTTTGCGGTCTTCTAAAAAGCCGTTGAAATAGCGTTCGCTTACTTCCAAACCATTGGCTTTTTCTATCTTTAAAAGACGTTCGTACAAAGGGACTATATGCTCGCTGATGAGTGTTTTAGGCAATGCTTTGCGGTGTGATATAAAGGCAGTAATTTCATCTTGTTCATTGCGTACTATTTCAAAATTAGTAATCACCCAATAATAGCGCCCGCTTTTAGAGAGGTTCTTGATGATAGCGTGGAAATTATTATGCCCTTTGAGGTTTTCCCATAGTATTTTGAAAACTACTTTGGGCATATCGGGGTGGCGGATAAGGCTATGAGGCTGGTCGTATAACTCAGCCTCAGTATAGCCTGATACTTCTTGAAATGCCTTATTGGTTTCCATTATATGTCCGTGCTTGTTAGTACGACTCATCAGGGTAGTGGTTTTATCCCACAACACTTCTTCGTCTATGGGCACGGGACGTTTGATTGTTGGAGTTTCAGTCATTTTCTTACCTCTTATCTCTTACTTCGTATCTAATTTGTGAAGCCAATTGCGCATATCCACTTCTTTGGCAATAGTGTTGCGCAATTCAGGAATGGCAATGCGCACTTGCTCCATAGTGTCGCGGTGGCGTAAGGTAACGGTGTTGTCTTCCAAAGTTTGGTGATCGACGGTTACGCAGAAAGGTGTACCTACCGCATCTTGGCGGCGATAACGGCGACCTACTGCATCTTTTTCGTCGTAAGCTACATTGAAATCGTATTTTAGCTCGTTCACGATTTGTTCGGCAACTTCTGGAAGTCCGTCTTTTTTGAGCAATGGCAATACGGCTACTTTGGTAGGTGCCAACACAAAAGGTAAACGCAATACGGTACGGGTATCTCCTCCTTCTAATGCTTCTTCTTGCAATGAGTTGGAGAATACCGCAAGGAACATACGGTCGAGCCCGATAGAGGTTTCGAGTACGTAAGGAGTATAGCTCTTGTTTTCTTCGGGGTCGAAGTATTGCATTTTTTTGCCTGAATACTTTTCGTGGTTACCGAGGTCGAAATTGGTACGAGAGTGGATACCTTCTAATTCTTTGAAACCAAATGGAAAACGGAACTCGATATCGCAAGCAGCATCGGCGTAGTGAGCGAGCTTTTCGTGTGGGTGGTAGCGATAGTTTTCCTCTCCCATTCCTAAGGACAGGTGCCATTTGAGGCGGGTTTCTTTCCAGTACTCATACCATTGTTGTTGGGTACCTGGTTTGATGAAGAATTGCATTTCCATTTGTTCGAACTCGCGCATACGGAAAATAAACTGACGCGCCACAATCTCGTTGCGGAAGGCTTTACCCGTTTGGGCGATACCAAAAGGAATTTTCATACGTCCGGATTTTTGCACGTTTAGGAAGTTTACGAAAATACCTTGAGCGGTTTCGGGACGTAGGTATAAATCCATAGAAGCATCGGCAGAGGCGCCGATTTTGGTACCGAACATTAGGTTGAACTGTTTTACATCTGTCCAGTTGCGTGAACCTGTTTCGGGGTCGGCAATTTCGAGTTCTTCAATAAGGGCTTTTACATCGGCGAGGTCTTCTTTTTCAAGCGATTTACCCAAGCGGTGTAATATTTCTTCGCCACGTTTTTTGTATTCTAACACACGAGGATTGGTAGTTATAAACTGCTCGCGGTCGAAAGCATCGCCGAAGCGTTTTTGAGCTTTAGCGATTTCTTTTTCAATCTTATCATCGAGTTTAGCGACGTAATCTTCTACGAGCACATCGGCGCGGTAACGTTTTTTAGAGTCTTTGTTATCGATAAGAGGGTCGTTGAAAGCATCGACGTGCCCAGAAGCCTTCCACGTAGTAGGGTGCATAAAGATAGCAGCATCGATGCCCACAATATTCTCGTTCATCTGCACCATTGCGCGCCACCAATATTCGCGGATATTCTTTTTTAGTTCAACGCCATTTTGACCATAATCGTACACGGCACCAAGACCGTCGTAGATTTCACTAGATGGGAAAATAAAGCCATATTCTTTGGCGTGAGCAATAACTTTTTTGAATTGATCGTCTGTATTTGCCATATATTCAATTGATTTTCAGTTATAAAATATAGATTAAAGTTTGTTTGAGATTGAAAATAATTCGACAAAGATACTATTATTTTTTGGAAAAAGGAGTATATTTGCCGAAAAAGTTTTAGATTAATGGTTAGTGGTTAATGATTAATGGTTAATGATTAATGGTTA